>NZ_JAPDBP010000003.1:0-167154 GCF_027705305.1 Aeromonas sp. QDB17 | reverse complement strand
TCATCTCAAGGCAGGGCTCAAGCCCTGCTATCTCATTTTTGGGGACGATCCCCTGTTCAAGAATGAGCAAGCCATCGACCGTGCATCCTTCCCCCCCAACCAGGCCAGGTTCTGATGCGGATTTACCCTGAACAACTCGCGGACCATCTCAAGGCAGGGCTCAAGCCCTGCTATCTCATTTTTGGGGACGATCCCCTGTTCAAGAATGAGCAAGCCATCGACCGTGAATCCTTCCCCCTCAACCAGGCCAGGTTCTGATGCGGATTTACCCTGAACAACTCGCGGATCATCTCAAGGCTGGGCTCAAGCCCTGCTATCTCATTTTTGGGGACGAGCCCCTGCTCAAACTGGAAGCTGTCGACGCCGTGCGTCAGGTGGCACGCAAACAGGGCTTCGATGAGCGCCACAGCTTCGTGGTGGAACAGGGGCTGGACTGGAACCAGGTCTACGATGCCTGCCAGGCCATGAGCCTGTTCTCGGCCCGCCAGATCATCGAGCTGGAGCTGCCCGCCAAGATCGACAAGGATCTCGCCGCCCGCATCAGCGACATTGGCAAGCAGCTCCACCCCGACCTGCTGCTGGTGCTCTCGGGCCCCCGCCTCAACCAGACCCAGATGAAGGCGGCCTGGTTCGACAAGCTGAGCCAGAGCGGCACCTATGTGCCGGTCAACCACCCCGAACCCCGCTTCTTCCCGCGCTGGATGAGCGCCCGCTTTCAGCGCTTCGGCCTCAAGGCGCTGCCGGATGCGGTCAACTTCATGTGCCACGCCTACGAGGGCAACCTGCTGGCCGCGAGCCAGGAGATCGAGAAGCTGACCCTGCTCTCCCCGCCCCAGCCCATCAGCGTCGCCTATCTGCAGGAGACCATCATCCGCCACGCCCACTTCACCCCCTTCCAACTCGTCGATACCCTGCTGGAAGGAAAGGTGAACCGGGCCCAGCGCATCCTGCTGGCCCTGCGCGCCGAGGGCACCGAACCCGGCATGCTGGCCTGGACCCTGTGCCGCGAACTGGAGCAGCTCACCGAGCTGGCGCTGGCCGCCCGCGCCGGACAGCCCCTGGTGGAACATTTCAGCCGCTTGCGCATCTGGCAGAGCCGCCAGCAGCTCATCCAGCAGGCGCTGACCCGGCTTCCCTTCCCCAAGATCCGGCAACTCTGGCAACTGATGGCCCAGCTGGACCATGCCCAGCGCCATTTCGACACCGAACAGGCCTGGCTGATGCTGCAAACCATCGCCCTCGGCTTTCGTGACGGTACCCCGCTCCCCCTGCTGGAGACGGAATCATGCTGACACCGCCCATCGGGATCCTCGGCGGCACCTTCGATCCCATTCACATCGGCCACCTGAGGCCCGCCATCGAGGCACGGGACGCCCTGGGTCTGGCCGAGGTGCGCCTGCTCCCGAACCATATCCCACCCCACCGGGCCAATCCGCTCTGCTCCAGCGAGCAGCGACTCGCCATGGTCCGGCTCGCTGCGGCGGACAACCCGGGATTCGTGGTGGATGAGCGGGAGCTCAGGCGCGACACCCCCTCCTGGACCATCGACACCCTTGTCGAGTTGAGGAGCGAGCTGCCGGACACCCCGCTCTGCTTTTTGATGGGGATGGATTCCCTGCTCGGCCTGCCGAGCTGGCACCGCTGGCAGGAGCTGCTCGATTACGCCCACCTGGTGGTGAGCTGCCGCCCAGGCTGGCAACCGGATTATCCCGTCCAGGTGGCCGCGCTGCTGGCCCGCCACCAGACCCGGGACATTCGGGCTCTCCATCGCCAGCGCCACGGTCATGTCTGGCTTTGTGACAACCTGCCCGTCGAGCTGTCGGCCACACGCCTGCGTGCCCTGCTCGCGGCAGGCCAGGATCCCAAATACCTGCTGCCCAACCCGGTCGCCGACTATATCCGGCGCCACGGGCTCTACCGCTCATCGGCAACGCAGTAAACGGCGTCACGCAGGCGGGTCAGCCGACACGTCCGGGCGCACCGGGCCCGGCCCTGACTATTGCCAGGCCGGGTTGCACACTATAGTGATCGTCAAGGGGCCCCTCCCCCACGGGACGGCTCCCCCGGCGACACTCCCTTTGCCAGGCTGGGAAACGGGAGTGACCATGATATAATCCGCCGCCCTCTGGCGCCGGAAGATAGGAGAAGACATTGCAAGGCCAAGAATTGCTCGCCTTTATCGTCGACAAGATCGATGACATGAAAGGCCGCGACATCATCACCCTCGATGTGCGCGGCAAATCCAGCATCACGGACACCATGATCATCTGCTCCGGCAACTCCAATCGTCACGTCAGTGCCATCGCCCACAACCTCGCCAGCGAGGCCCGTCATGCGGGGCTCGACCTGCTGAGCGTGGAAGGGGAACTCACCGGTGAGTGGGTGCTGGTGGACATGGGGTCGGTCATCGTCCACGTGATGCAGGATGAGTACCGCGACTTCTACCAGCTGGAAAAACTCTGGAGCGGCGCCGCCCAGGTCAATTCGCAATAAAGGGCGACAGCGTAACCAAAGATGAAGATCCAGTTGATTGCCGTGGGCACCAAGATGCCTGCCTGGGTAGAGCATGGCTTCGAAGAGTACCGTCGCCGCTTCCCCAAAGACATGCCGTTCGAGCTGGTCGAGATCGGCGCAGGCAAGCGCGGCAAGAATGCCGACATTCCCCGCATCCTGCAAAAGGAAGGGGAAGCCATGCTGGCCGCCGCCGGCCGCTCCCGTATCGTGACCCTGGACATTCCGGGCAAGCCCTGGACCACGGAGCAGCTCGCCGTGCAACTGGAAGCCTGGAAGCTGGATGGCCGGGATGTGGCGCTGCTGGTGGGTGGCCCGGAGGGGCTCTCCCCCGAGTGCAAGGCTGCCGCGGAGCAGAGCTGGTCGCTCTCGCCCCTGACCCTGCCCCATCCCTTGGTGCGGGTACTGGTGGCCGAGAGCCTCTATCGCGCCTGGAGCATCACCACCAATCACCCTTATCACAGAGAGTGACCCATGCCGACCCTGAGCATGCATTTCTCCTCTCTCACCCGCACGTCAGCCACAAGGTAACGGCATGCTGAAGAATCGCATTGAAATGCGCGATCACAGTGCCGAGGGACGTCTGTTCTTCCGGCGCACCCTGGTCGCCTACATCGGCATGGTCACCCTCATGCTGGTGCTGCTGGCTAACCTCTACTACCTGCAGGTAGAGTCTTACGAAACCTATCAGACCCGCTCCAACGACAACCGCATCCGTGTGGTGCCGGTGGCGCCGCCCCGTGGCCTCATCTACGACGCCAACGGTGTCCTGCTGGCGGAAAACCGCCCGGTCTACAGCCTGGAGATCGTGCCCGAAGAGACCGAGAACCTGGAGAAGACCGCGGACGACCTCATCACCCTGCTGGCCCTGCCGGAGGGGACCAAGGAGAAGTTCCTGGCCGAGGTCAAACGTCAGCGCCGCTTCAAGCCCGTGCCCCTGTTCGAGAAGCTGACCGAATACCAGGTCGCCCTCTTCTCGGTCAACCAGCACAACTACCCGGGGGCCAGCATCGAGGCCTACCTCAAGCGCTACTACCCGTTCGGCGACACCCTGACCCATGCCCTGGGCTACGTGGCCAAGATCAACACCCGTGACGTGGAGCGCCTCGAGAAGGAGGAGAAGCTCGCCAACTATGCCGCCACCAAGGACATCGGCAAACAAGGGGTGGAGAAGTACTACGAGGATCAGCTGCACGGCGTGGCGGGTTATCAGGAGGTCGAGGTGAACAACCGCGGCCGGGTGGTGCGCACCCTGAAATTCCAGCCCCCCGAGCCCGGCAAGGACATCTACCTCAACATCGACATCCGCCTGCAGTTGAAGGCCCAGGAGCTGCTGGCCGGCCGCCGGGGCGCCATCGTGATGATGGAACCCAACACCGGTGCCATCCTGGCCATGGAGTCGAGCCCGAGCTACGACCCCAACCTGTTCGTGACCGGCATCTCCAGCGCCAACTACTCGGCGCTGCTCAACGATCCCGCCCGGCCGCTGGTCAACCGCACCACCCAGGGCATCTATGCCCCCGCCTCCACCGTCAAGCCCATGATGGCGGTGATGGGGCTCAACGAGGGGGCGATCACCCCCAATTACCGCTACTTCGGCGGGCCCAGCTTCTCCATCCCGGGCACCACCAAGAAGTTCCGGGACTGGCGCCGCTGGGGCCACGGCTGGCTCGACGTCTATCGCGCCATCGAAGTGTCTGCGGACACTTATTTCTACGATCTCGCCTACCGGGTCGGCATCGACAAGATCAACAGCTACATGACCAAGTTCGGCTTCGGCCAGTACAGCGGCGTGGACCTCTATGAAGAGACCCGGGGCGTCATGCCCTCCCGGGACTGGAAGATGGCCCGCTGGCGTCAACCCTGGTACCAGGGGGACACCATCTCCATCGGCATCGGCCAGGGCTACTGGAGCGCCACCCCGATCCAGCTCGCCAAGGCCATCAGCATCCTGACCCAGAACGGTCACGACGTGACGCCGCACCTCCTCAAGAGCACCGCCTCCTCCGATGGCGTGGTCAACGCCCCCATCAACCCGAACGTGGCCATCGCAGCCAAGAGCGATACCTACTGGCAGGTGGCCAAGGACGGCATGTGGCGCGTCATCAACGGCCACGAAGGGACGGGGCGCCGCGCCTTCGCCAATACCCCCTACAAGGCGGCGGGCAAGTCCGGCACCGCCCAGGTGGTGGGCCTCAAGGAGAACCAGGTCTACAACGCGGCCACCACCAAGGTGGAGCACCGCGACAACGCCCTGTTCGTCGCCTTCGCCCCCTTCGAGGCACCCAAGGCGGTCGTCGCCCTGGTGCTGGAGAACGCCGGGGGCGGCAGCGCCATGGCGGCACCGGTCGCCCGCCACATGCTGGATGCCTATCTGCTCCCGCCGGAACCCCAGTTGCCACCGGCACCGGAAAAGCCGTCCCAACCGAGTGAGGTCGTTTCCCAATGAGTAATTCTGCCCGCCAGCAGAGCATCTGGTACAAGCTGCACATCGACCTGCCGCTGCTGCTCGGCCTGCTGACCCTGATGGCCCTCTCCATGGTGGTGCTCTACTCCGCCTCGGGCCAGGATCTCGACTCCATCGTGCGCCAGCTGGTGCGCGGCGCCCTGGCCTTCGGTCTGATGATCGGCATAGCCCAGCTGCCGCCCTCCCTCTATGCCCGCTGGTCGGTGCCCCTGTTTGCGGTGGTGGTGCTGCTACTCATCGCGGTGGACGTGTTCGGCCATATCGGCAAGGGGGCCCAGCGTTGGCTCGATCTCGGCTTCATGAAGTTCCAGCCCTCCGAGGTGATGAAACTCTCCATGCCCATCATGGTGGCCGCCTGGCTCAGCCGGCACTCCCTGCCGCCGAAGTTCAGCCATGTGATGATCGCCCTGGTGATGGTGCTGCTGCCCACCCTGCTGATCGCGGCCCAACCCGATCTCGGCACCTCCATCCTGGTGGCCGCTTCCGGCTTCTTCGTCATCTTCCTGGCGGGGATCAGCTGGTGGCTCATCGGGCTCGCGGTCTTGCTCATCTGCGCCTTCATGCCGGTACTCTGGTTCTTCCTGATGCACGACTACCAGCGCCAGCGGGTGCTGATGCTGCTGGACCCGGAGAAGGACCCGCTCGGTCGCGGCTATCACATCATCCAGTCCAAGATTGCGATCGGCTCCGGCGGCGTGTTCGGCAAGGGGTGGCTGCAAGGCACCCAGTCCCAGCTCGAATTCCTGCCAGAGCGCCACACCGACTTCATCTTCGCCGTCTTCAGCGAGGAGTTCGGTCTGGTGGGAGTGGCCCTCTTGCTGGTCATCTACCTCTACATCATCAGCCGCTGCCTGTTTATCTCCATGCAGGCCCAGAACAGCTTCGAACGCCTGCTGGGGGGCGCCCTGACCCTGACCTTCTTCGTCTATGTGTTCGTCAACATGGGCATGGTAAGCGGCATCCTGCCAGTGGTAGGGGTTCCCCTGCCACTGGTGAGCTACGGCGGCACCTCCATGGTAACCCTGATGGCGGGCTTCGGCGTTCTGATGTCCATCCAGACCCACAGGCGGCTGCTCGCCTGATGCGGCTCGGCTGGTTGGCTCTGTCTCTGTGCACCCTGACGGCGGGTGCTGCCGTCTCGCCGGCCCGGCTCAGCCTGCTGGCCGAGCAGCAGCAGGTGCCGCTGGCAGAGTTGCAGGCCGCCGCCGCCCAGGCCAGCCTGCGCCAGGAGGTGCTGGACACCATCCGCCGCCCCTGGGAAGCCAAGCCCTGGCACCGCTACAGGCCGCTGTTCGTCACCCCGGAGCGCATCCTGGACGGAGTGGGATTCTGGCAGCGCCATGCCGCCACCCTGGCACGGGCCGAGCAGACCTACCAGGTCCCCGCCTCCCTCATCGTCGCCATCATCGGCATCGAGACCTTTTACGGTCGACAGATGGGCCGCCATCCGGTGCTCGACAGCCTCTACACCCTGGGATTCCACTACCCCGAACGGGCGGATTTCTTCGCCAAGGAGTTTGCCCAGCTGGTGCTGCTTGCCCGGGAAGAGAAGTGGCCGCTCACCACCCTCAAGGGCTCCTATGCCGGCGCCATGGGCATGGGCCAGTTCATGCCCTCCAGCTACCGCCACTACGCGGTCGACTTCGACGGAGACGGCAAGCGGGATCTCTTCGCCAACCCGGCAGATGCCATCGGCAGCGTGGCCAACTACTTCGCCCTGCACCACTGGCGCTGGGGCGAGCCGGTGGTGGAGCCCGCCTTGATCGGATTGGCGCCAGTAGGTACCCTGCTTGCACCCGAGCCCGAGCTCAGACACCGCTGGGCAGAGCTGGCCGCTGCGGGCATTGAAGTCGCCACACCGCCGTCACCCGAGACGCCGGTAAAACTGCTGGCGATGGAGCAGGCCGAAGGACCGGAATACTGGGTCGCGCGCCACAATTTTTACGTGATCACCCGCTACAATCGCAGCCCTCTCTATGCGATGGCGGTGCATCAACTCAGTCAAGCAATCCAGGACGCTTATGCATTACAGCCACAAACTTCTTCCCCTCAGCCTGACCTTGTTGCTGGCCGCCTGTAGCAGCCAACCCGAACCCCAGCCGCTGCCGCCAGAGCCCGTCCCCCAGGAGAAGCCCCAGGTCATCGAGATCCCCCAGGCGACCGGCGCCATTCCCCGCCCCGAACCCATGAGCGAGAGCGGCAACCGGGACTACTGGATTGGCAAGCAGAAGTTTGAGGTGTGGCGCGACATCAAGCACTACAGCGAGGAAGGCACTGCCAGCTGGCTCTCCCGGGATCTGGACGGCAACAAGACTGCCAACGGCGACGTGCAGGACAGCACCCTGTTCAGCGCCGCCCACCGCAACCTGCCCCTGCCAAGCTACGTGCGGGTCACCAATCTGGACAACGGTCTGGAGACCATAGTTCGCGTCAATGATCGCGGTCCCTTCGGCAGCGATCGCCTCATCGATCTCTCCCACGCCGCCGCCGCGCAGCTGGAGATGGTGGAAGGGGGTGAGGCCCGGGTGCGCCTCGAACTCATCACCGATCAGCCGGATCAGATGGTGGAGATGGTGCCCATGACCCCAATGACGCCCATGGAGCCTGCGGCGCCAGCAGCCAATTCCTTCGTCAACGAGACGCCGGCCCCCACGGCACCGGCCAAGGCCGCGCCTGCTCCTGCTCCTGCCGCCACGGCGACCACCACCGCCTCCCCCCCCAAGGCCGGTGCGACCCAGGGCAAGATGATCCAGGTGCTCGCCAGCGGCTCGCAGGCGCGAGCTGAGGCCATGGGCAAGGTGATGACCCAGCGCTATGGCGTGCCGTACCAGGTGGTGGCGCACGGCGCCGTCTTCCGCGTCCTGCTCGGGCCCGTGGCCAGCGACAAGCAGGCCCCCCTGCTCGAGCAGATCCGCCAGGGCGGGTTGGAGCAGGCCTTCATCGTGCCCTGATAACCGCCCCGACCTCGCGCCGGGATACGACGCGAGGTCGGGGACCATCCCATAAAATCCCGTCCAGGTCGCATCTCGGACTATGACCGACACGCACATCTGGTATAGTGGGGCCCGCTTTTTTTCAACTTGGGTACATCCCATCCAGGCACCAGGAATTTCAAGATGTCCAAATTTGCCCGCTCCGTTATTCTGGCCTCCCTGTTAAGCGCCACCGCTCAGGCCAACCAGCCTGTTCCGACCCCGGATTCGGCCCTGCCGAGTGCCCAGCCGGTCCCCACTTTGAACAGCGCCCCCATGGTGGTGCCTGCCGCGCCCGAGATCTCCGCCAAGGCCCACATCCTGATCGACTACTTCTCCGGCCAGGTGCTGGCCGAGCAGAACGCCGACGAGCGTCTGCCCCCCGCCAGCCTGACCAAGATGATGACCTCCTACATCGTCGGCGACGAGCTGCACAAGGGGAACATCAAGGGCACCGACATGGTGACCATCAGCCAGAACGCCTGGTCCAAGAACTACTCCGACTCCTCCAAGATGTTCATCGAGGTGGGCAAGCAGGTCTCCGTCGATGATCTGAACAAGGGCATCATCATCCAGTCCGGCAACGACGCCTGCGTCGCCATGGCCGAGCACCTGGCAGGCAGCACAGACTCCTTCGCCAGCCTGATGAACGCCTGGGCCGCCAAGCTCGGCATGAAGGACTCCCAGTTCAAGAACCCCCACGGCCTGGATGAAGAGGGCCACTACAGTACCGCCCGCGACATGGCCCGCCTGGGTCAGGCTCTGATCCACGATCAGCCGGAGGAGTACAAGATCTACTCCCAGAAGTCCTTCGTGTTCAACGGCATCACCCAGCACAACCGCAACCGCCTGCTGTGGGACCAATCCCTGCAGGTTGACGGCATCAAGACAGGTCACGTCAGCCAGGTCGGCTACAACCTGGTCTCTTCCGCCACCAACAACGAAGGCATGCGCCTGATCGCCGTGGTCATGGGGGCCAATAGCGAGGCTTCCCGCGCCGCCGAGAGCAAGAAGCTGCTCACCTACGGCTTCCGCTTCTTCCAGAGCCTGACCCCCTACAAGGCGGGCACCGAACTGGTCACCCAGAAGATCTGGATGGGCGACAAGTCTGAAGTGAAGCTGGGCGTCGACAAGGACGTCTCCGTGCTGGTCACCCGTGGCCAGGGCAACAACCTCAAGGCGGACTTCCAGCTGGAGAGCGAGCTGAAGGCGCCCCTGGCCAAGGGCCAGCGCGTCGGTACCGTGTACCTCAAGCAAGGGGACAAGGAGATCAAGCAGGTTCCCCTGGTTGCCCTGGAAGAGGTGCAGGAAGGTGGCCTGATGAGCCGCCTGTGGGATTACCTGGTGATGCTGGTCTCCAGCTGGTTCAAGTAACAGACCCTTCCTCAAGCAGCGGCGCCAACAGGCGCCGCTGCTGTCTTTTGCGGTCTGTCCAGTCAATAACCCTGTAATCTGCAGGTTCCGCCGACTGACGATTTGTGGTAAAAAGCAGCATTTCCACGTCTTGCCGCACCGCCGGGTCTTGATCCCGAGGCGGCTCATGCCCATATAGATTGGGAACTGCCCCCTGGGGGCAGATGAGGGGACCGTTTCGGCGGCCCTCAAAGACGTAAAGATGACGTCGCTTCCCGGCGACCCAGAAAGGTGAAGTAGATGAATACCAAGTTTGATGAACTGCTGGAGTTCCCCTGCAAGTTCCCGTTCAAGGTGCTTGGCGTGGCCGATCCCGCCCTGCCCGACATGGTGGTGGAAGTGCTGCAGCAACATGCTCCCGGCACCTACAGCCCGACCGTTCAACCGAGCTCCAAGGGCAACTATCACTCGGTACGGGTGACGGTCACCGCCCAGAGCAAGGAACACATCGAGGCCATGTATACCGCCCTTGGCAAGATCGAGCTGGTTCGTTACGTCCTGTAAGTTGCCTCTCTCGCCCCGCCACCGGGGCGACTGATTATTTGCCGCCCGGTCGCAGCGGCGACCGTACCGACACCGCGCCGCCAGTGAGGAAAGATGTCACTCGAAACGCCCGCCGAGCCACAACCGTCAGCCGGCCAACTGCTCGTCAGACAGCTGGGCCGTCGCCCCTACCAGCCGGTGTGGGACGCCATGAAGGCGTTCACCGACAATCGCACCCCCGACACCCCGGACGAGTTCTGGGTGGTGGAGCATGACCCCGTCTACACCCAGGGTCAGGCCGGCAAGGCCGAACACCTGCTCGCCCCGGGCAACATCCCGGTGGTGCAGAGTGATCGCGGCGGCCAGGTGACCTATCACGGCCCGGGCCAGCTGGTGCTCTACGTGCTGGTGGATGTGCGCCGCAGCAAGCTCTCTGTACGGGAGCTGGTGACCTGCCTCGAAACCGCCATCATCAACACGCTCGCCAAAAGCAATATCGAGGCCTACGCCAAGGCCGATGCCCCGGGCGTCTACGTGAAGAGCGATCTGGGTATGGAAGCCAAGCTGGCGTCCCTGGGTTTGCGCATTCGCAAGGGGTGCTCGTTCCACGGGTTGGCCCTCAACGTCAACATGGACATGACTCCCTTCCTGCGCATCAATCCGTGCGGCTATGCGGGCATGGCCATGACCCAGACCAGCGCCCTGGGCGGCCCGCAGAGCGTCGCCGAGGCACAGTCCCTGCTGGTGACGGAGCTGGCCCGCCTGATTGGCTACCAAGAGATCACGAATACCGAAGAGGCGGCATGAGCAACCCCATGCCCCGTGGTCACGAGGGAGCCGCAAGGCCCCTGGTGACCGTCAACCAGACAATAACAAACACCGAGAGTGAATCATGAGCAAACCCGTTCGTATGGAGCCGGGCGTCAAGCTGCGCGATGGCGACAAGATGGCCCTGATCCCGGTGAAATTCATGCCGGATCCCAACGAGGAAGTGCTGCGCAAGCCGGAGTGGATGCGGATCAAGCTGCCGCCGTCGAGCCAGAAGATCGAGCACATCAAGAGCACCCTGCGCAAAAACAAGCTGCACTCTGTGTGTGAAGAGGCTTCCTGCCCCAACCTGGCGGAGTGCTTCAACCACGGCACCGCGACCTTCATGATCATGGGCGCCATCTGTACCCGCCGCTGCCCCTTCTGCGACGTGGCCCACGGCCGTCCGTTGCCGCTGGATCCGGAGGAACCGAAGAAGCTGGCACTCACCATCAAGGAGATGAACCTCAAGTACGTGGTGATCACCTCGGTGGACCGCGACGATCTGCGGGACGGCGGTGCCCAGCACTTCGCCGACTGCATCCGCGAGATCCGCGAGCACAGCCCCCAGACCCGCATCGAGATCCTGACCCCGGACTTCCGTGGCCGGATGGAGCAGGCGCTGGAGGTGTTCCGCGAGACCCCGCCTGACGTCTTCAACCACAACCTGGAAACCGCCCCGCGCATGTACCGGGTTGCCCGTCCGGGTGCCGACTACAAGTGGTCCCTGGAGCTGCTGCGCCGCATCAAGGAGATGCACCCCCACGTGCCGACCAAGTCCGGTCTGATGATGGGCCTTGGCGAGACCAACGAGGAGATCGTCGAGGTACTCAAGGATCTGCGCGAGCACGGCGTCAACATGCTGACCTTGGGCCAGTATCTGCAACCGAGCCGCCACCACCTGCCGGTGAAGCGTTATGTGCCGCCCGCAGAGTTCGACGAACTCAAGGATGTGGCCATGGAGCTCGGCTTCAGCCACGCCGCCTGCGGTCCCTTCGTGCGTTCCTCCTACCACGCAGACCTGCAAGCCAAGGGGGAAGAGGTCAAATAAGCCTCTTTTCCTGCTGGCAGAAAAAAGAGCGCCCTTGGGCGCTCTTTTTTTATCGCCGTCACCTCGCAGGCAGCGGTTGTCCCTTTGTGATTGGCGCCGTTCTGGCGTAACGTGGCCACTCCCCTTCTCTGGAGTGCTGTGCCGGATGCCGACTCTCACCGTTCGCCTGATCCCCCTGCGTGACGCAGACTTTCCCGCCTATCGCGACTACTTCATCGAGGATTACGCCCAGGATCTTGCCAGCAACCACGGGATGGCGCTGCCTGACGCCCACCGTCAGGCCGACGCCTCGTTGCAGCAGCTCCTGCCACTGGGTGTCGCCACCCCGGGTCATCACCTGCTCGCCATGGTACCTGAAGCCTCGAACGCACCGGGCGAGCCTCTGGGCTATCTCTGGCACGCCATCGACGGCGCCGCCGGCACCACCTTCATCTACGACTTCTATGTGACACCGCCCCATCGTGGTCGCGGCCTCGGCAAGGCTGCCATGGCCGCCCTGGAGGCGCAGCTCGCCCCCCTAGGCATCCACCAGATCAAGCTGAGGGTGGCCCATGACAACCCGAGGGCACTGGCGCTCTATCAGGCGCTGGGCTTCACCATCACGGGCTACAACATGGCAAAGCGTCTGGATTGAGCACCTTCATTGGGCCACCACCCGGCCCATGGCTCAGAGCGAGATGCCGGAAAAAGACATGAAGCCGAGGGACATCAGCCCGGCCACGATGAAGGTAATGCCGATCCCCCGCAGCCCCTCGGGCACATCCGAATACTTCATCTTCTGGCGCAACCCCGCAATGGCGACGATGGCCAGCAGCCAGCCCAGCCCTGAGCCCGCCCCGTAGACCACGGATTCGATGAAGTCGTAATCCCGCTGGGCCATGAACATCACCCCGCCGAAGATGGCGCAGTGCACCGTCAGCAGCGGCAGATAGATGCCGAGCGCGTGATGGAGCGCCGGGAAATGTTTGTCGAGCACCATCTCCATCACCTGCACCAGCGCCGCCAGCACCCCGATATAGACGATGAAATCGAGAAAGCCCAGATCAAACTCCCCGAGGAAGGTACTCTCGGGACGCAGGATATGGCGGTAGATCAGGTTGTTGAGGGGGATGGCGATCACCATGACCACCAGCACCGTCATGCCCAAACCGAAGGCGGTGTTGATGTTCTTGGAAACGGCCAGGAAGGTGCACATGCCAAGAAAGAAGGCCAGCGCCAGGTTTTCCACAAAGATCGACTGGATGAAGAGATTGACGTAATAGTCCATGAATGAGTTCACCACTTGGTTGCAATAAGAGCATGTCCGCGCCCGGCCAACGGCCAGTCGCGAAGATGACGTTTACAGAGAGAGCTGGCGCAGCACCCGGTAATGACCACGGCAGCCGCCAGACTGCCGAGCAGCCCGGTCAGCGGTACTCAATGACGGGGATCAAACGGGCGGGCGCCCGGCTGGTGAACCTAGTCGCCCTGGCAGAAGCGATATTGCAGGTGGTGGCAGCGAAGCCGCCGTGTGTGCAGAGCGCCGAAGTAGTCGGGCCGCTGCCTGAGATAGATGAGAGGCAGGAAAAACAGCAGGCCGCAGAGCAGGCCGAGGATCTCGTGCTGGAACCAGGCCAGCAGCATCTGGTAGAGCTCGGCATGAGCGGCCCCTTCCAGTCGCCGTCCCTGTTCGAAACCGAGCCGCCACTGGGAGGCGGGCGGCAGGCTGACGTTGTCGGCAAGCCCCGGGTTCGCTGGCTCATGGAACAGCATCGGCCGCTCCTGCCCTTGCGTCTCCATTCCCGGCGTTGCAACGACCCCTGCCGCCGCCGCAGCGGCAAGCCAGAGAAGGCAGGCGATGGCAAGCACCATCGGCCATGACGAGGGGCGGCGAGAGGATGACAAGGGGGCGGTCCGTCAAGAAAAATTACAGGTGGAATATATCACAATACCGTCACTTATTGCATTTTCCACCATGAGATATCAGAAAGGTTGATATTAAACACCGCCCCATTCCCTAAAACCGACAAGGTTGCACCACCTTGAGAAAGCGACTTTCATCTTCCTCAAGGTGAGGGCTCACCCCTGCTGGAAGGCCTGGTGGTAGCGCACTTCACCACTGGGCATGGCAGCGCCGAACAAGCGGGCCATGAAGTACTCGGGCGGCACGCCGGGCAGCGTCAACCCCGGCTCGGGCACGAAACCGAAACGGCCGTAGAAGCCGGGATCCCCCAGCACCACGCAGCCGGCCGCCCCCATCCCCTTGAGCTCGGCCAGACCCGCGTCCATCAGCCGTGACCCCAGCCCCTTGCCGTGCAGCGCAGGGGAGACCGAAATGGGGCCAAGACCATACCAGTGCGGGCTGCCATCGCTGATGGTGACCGGCGAGAAGCAGAGGTGGCCGACCACTTGCCCCGCCAGCTCCGCCACCAGCGACAGGCTGAGTGCCCCGGCCTGGCGCAGGTCACGCACGATCAACTGCTCGTTGTGATCGGTATGGGGGGCATTGAGGAACGCGGCCACGGTCAGCGCTTCAATGGCGTCGTGATCGGCGCCTGCTTCGGGCCGAATGATGATGTTCATTGGTTTTCTCCGTTTGTTATCTTGCAATGGATGGCCTGATCAGACTGCCTGCAGGCAGCAGATCACATAGCCGTAGCTGCCCAGGTGTTGGCGGTGGATGGCCACTTCCCGGCTCAAGTCCTGCCAGGCTGGGCTATCCCCTAGCTCGGCACTGTGGCGCGCCAGATTGCGCTCGATGGGATCCAGATAGTTGTGCCAGGCCCTTTGCGGCAACTCGGTGTGCCACAGGCAGCGATAACCCGCCTCCTTCACCGTTTTGAGCAGGCCCGCCAGGGTCTGCATGGCGGGATAATCCCGCTGCCAGAACGCCAGCGCCTCCTCTGGGGGCGTGTCCGTCAGCCACACCAGGTCGCTCAGCACCAGGCAGGCATTAGGATCGGCAAGGTACGCCCGCCAGGCTTTGAGCGCATTGGCCACCCCTATGGTGTAGGCGCTCCCCTCGGCCCAGATGAGATCGGCGGGGGCCAGGTCTGCCGGCAGCGCCGCCATGTTGGCGCACAGAGTAGTGACCTGACTCAGCCCCGCCGCACTGGCCGATCTCGCCACGGCGGCCAGCGCCTCCTCGTCCAGATCGATGGCTACGATGGGGGCGTCCGTCACCTGTGCCAGCGCCAGGGTGGCGGCGCCGCGCCCACAGCCCATGTCGAGGATCCGGCGAGGCTGGCTGGGCAGCGCGGCAAATTGCTGCTGGGTGAAGAGGCTATCGCCCGGCCCCCAATAGCTCATGCCATCCAGCAGCAGCTTGAAATCCCGGATGTAGCGCTCATGTTCATTCATGTCTTTGCTGAGCCACTGGAGGTGGTAACGCTCTTTTTCACTGAATCCCTGCTTCATCACCCAGGCAAAGTAAGCCTGCGGGGCTTGATGCTGCAGCTGCCGCTGCCAGGCCTTGAACTCGTCACCGGAGTGCGCACGCAAACCGGCGAGATCCGCCAGCAGATCCCGGGCGCGTTGCATCCGCGCCAGCTCTTCGTCCAGCTCCCTGACCCGGGCTTCCAGTGTCGCCTGCTCCAGCTCGCCCGCCAGACAGGCAAGGCACTGCTTGAGGCTGAGGCCACCCGCCTGCAGGGCCTGTACCATCCGCAGCCGCTGCAGATCGTCATCGTCGTAGTGGCGATAGCCGTTGGCGCCCCTCGTGCCCGCAATCACCCCCAGCTTCTCGTAATAGAGCAGGGTGGAGCGGGCCAGGCCGCAGCGCCGGGCCAATTCGGATATTTTCATGACAACCACTCGCTGAGGGGTCCGTGACCCGATGAAGGGAAGCTTAAACTGTGAAGCAATAGACGGGTCAACGACAACATCCGGGTTCACACCATAAAAAACGGCCACCCTGAGGTGGCCGTCATCGACAGCAAGAGAGACTCGCGGGATCAGAGGCCGGCGGCCTCCAGATGCTCCACCAGCAGCTGCACGCTGCGGTTGCCACGCCACTCGTTGACGTCGAGCCGGTAGACCAGCCGCACCCGCTTCACCGAGGCATCGGGCCAGCGCTGCAAGTCGACGCCAAAGGCGATGGCATCCACCGCGTGGCCGGAATCCGTGGTCAGCATCATCTTGAGGTGCTTCTCCCCCACCAGCCGCTGCTGCACCAGCACGAATTCCCCGTCAAACAGCGGCTCGGGAAAGGCCTGACCCCAGGGGCCGGAGGCGCGGATCAGCTCCGCCAGCTCGAGGGTGAGCTCGTCCGGCAGCAGCTCGCCATCGGTGAGCAGCACCCCGGTCAAGAGCTCAGGGGTCACCAGCTCGCCGATGACCGCCTCGAAGGCCCGGCCGAAGGCCTCGATATTGGCCTTGGGCAGGGTCAGCCCGGCCGCCATGGCGTGGCCGCCAAACTTGCCCATCAAGCCGGGGTGGCGGGTATCGAGCAGTTCCAGCGCATCGCGCAGGTGCACCCCCGGGATGGAGCGCCCGGAGCCCTTGAGCTCGGTCTCGCTGCTCTCGGCAAAGGCGATGACCGGGCGGTAGTACTTCTCCTTCACCTTGGAGGCCACCAGCCCCACCACCCCCTGATGCCACTCGTTCCGGTGCAGCACGATGCCGGAGGGCACCTCGCCGTCACGAAAACGGATCTGCTCCAAAGTGGCGAGCGCCTCCTGCTGCATCCCCTGCTCGATCTCCTTGCGCTCCTGGTTGAGGCTGTCCATTTCGGAAGCGAGCTGGCGCGCCAGGTTGATGTCCTCGCTCAGCAGGCAGGCGACCCCGAGGGACATGTCATCGAGCCGGCCCACCGCGTTGAGGCGCGGCCCCAGCGCAAAGCCGAGATCGGCAGCGCACAGGCGACGACCGTCGCGGCCCGACACATCCACCAGCGCCTGGATGCCGGGGCGGCAACGGCCGGCCCGGATCCGCTGCAAACCCTGATGAACCAGGATGCGGTTGTTGCCATCGAGCGCCACCACGTCGGCCACGGTGCCGAGGGCCACCAGATCGAGGTAATCCGCCACGTTGGGGGCGCGCAGCCCCTGGCGCTCATACCAGCCGCTCTGGCGCAGATGGGTGTTGAGGGCCGCCATCAGATAGAAGGCGACCCCGACCCCGGCCAGGGACTTGGAGGGGAAGTCGCAGCCATGCTGGTTGGGGTTCACTATCGCGTCGGCGTCAGGCAGCTCCTGACCCGGCAAATGGTGATCGGTAACCAGTACCTGCATGCCTGCCGCCTTGGCCGCCGCCACCCCGGCGATGCTGGAGATCCCGTTGTCCACCGTGATCAGGAACTCGGCGCCGCGGGCCACCGCCAGCTCGACGATCTCCGGGGTGAGGCCATAACCGAACTCGAATCGGTTGGGCACCAGAAAATCGATGTGGTGCCCCCCCATGGCGCGCAAGGCCAGCACGCACAGGGCCGAGCTGGTGGCGCCGTCGCAGTCGAAGTCACCGACGATGAGAATGCGTTTTTGCGCCGTCAGCGCCTCGGCCAGCAGCGGCACCGCCTGCGCCATGCCGAACAGACGCTGGGGCGGCAGCAGCGAGCTGGCGCTGCGCTCCAGCAGGGCAGGGTCTTCTACCCCGCGGCTGGCGAAGATCTGGCGAAGCAGCGGGTGCAGGGTGGCGGGCAGATGGGAATCATCAACTCGCGGACGACGACGGATTTGCAGGGGCATTGATGTGATCCAGTATCTTGAGCAGTTGTTCGGGGCTCTGGTAACCGCGCACCAGGTCGCCATTGGGCAGGACCCAGCTCGGTGACGCCTTGATCCCGAGCCATTGGCTCAGGCCGATATGATGGGCAAGGATCGCATTACAGCCGCTCTCAGGCAAACGATCGCTGAAGTTGAGTTCGCGCAGCAGCCCGGGATCGCACCAGCTAGCCTGATCCGAGGCGGCGACAGGCGCAGGCAGCAGTTGCACGCTCACGCCCCTCGCCTGCAAGCGGGGCAACTCCTCCAGCGCGATGCGGCAAGGACCGCAGGCGAGATCGGTAAACAGGGTGAGGCGGTGGCGTTCAGGGGTGGCCTTGAGCCAGAGCCGGGCCTCCCCTATCTGGGAGAGCGCCAGCCTGCGTTGCTGCTGCTGGCTGAGCCGGGTGAGGTTTCTCATGTCGTGGGCCAGATCCAGCATGGAGCCCTGCAGCACATAGTCTCCCCTGGCATCGCTGTAGAGCAGTCCCTGGGCCGTGCCCAGCAGATAGAGGCCCGGCATGGGGGTCTCGTCCACCAGGTAGACCTGCACACCGAGGCGCTGCTCTATGGTCTGTTTCAACACATGGGGGTCCATCCCCGCGCTGGCCGCAAAAGCGCACAGCAGCATCATTCCCAGCAGTAAATATCGCATCAGCTCATTCACTTGGCATGATTGAAGGGTCTCATAAGGTAACCCAGACAATTCCCTCTCCCAAAGACCTTAATTAGTGATCGATTAATAACGTCCGCAAGAAAAAATCACGGGATGACAGGTTGCCAATCGGGCTTGAGCCCCGCAAGCTAATCAGGACGACGGGAGACATCTTTAGTCATCCCTCTGTTTTGCTGATGTTTTATTATTCAAATCGACGTGCGCTCAGGTGGCACGTTGTCCATTTCTAGGGGGAAAAATGAGTCTGATTCAAGAGTTCAAGGCCTTTGCATCCAGGGGCAATGTGATCGACATGGCGGTCGGTATCATCATAGGTGCCGCCTTTGGCAAGATTGTCTCCTCCTTCGTGGGAGACGTGATCATGCCCCCCATCGGGCTGATCCTGGGGGGCGTGGATTTCAGCGATCTCGCCGTGACCCTGAAGGCCGCCGAAGGGGATGCCCCTGCCGTGGTCATCGCCTACGGCAAGTTCATCCAGACCTGTATCGACTTCCTGATCATTTCCTTCGCCATCTTCATGGGGCTCAAGGCCATCAACACCCTGAAGAAGAAGCAGGAAGAGGAAGCCGCTGCCCCGGCCGGCCCCACCAAGGATCAGGAGCTGCTGACCGAGATCCGCGACTTGCTGAAATCCCAGCAGGGGAAATAACCGTTTCCTCCCTGTCGTGTGCTGAAAAAAAAACCGCCTTCGGGCGGTTTTTTGTTGCAAGGCAGGTGAGGCGATCAGGCTCTGGGGTGGTGCTGGCCGTGCAGTGCCTTGAGCCGCTCGTTGGCCACGTGGGTATAGATCTGGGTGGTGGAGAGATCCGCGTGGCCCAGCAGCATCTGCACCACCCGCAAGTCGGCGCCGTGATTGAGCAGGTGGGTGGCGAAGGCGTGACGCAGGGTGTGGGGGGAGAGTTCCCCCCTGATGCCGGCTCTCAGGGCATAGAGCTTGATGCGGTGCCAGAAGGTCTGGCGGGTCATCATCCGGGCCCGCTTGGAGGGGAACACCACGTCCGAGCTGGTGCCACCCAGCAGCAGGGTGCGCCCCTCCCGGTAGTAGCGCTCCAGCCAGTGCACCGCCTCCTCCCCCATGGGGACCAGGCGCTCCTTGTTGCCCTTGCCCACCACCCGCACCAGCCCCTGGCGCAGGCTGACATGCTCGGCGGTCAGCCCCACCAGCTCGGACACCCGCAGCCCGGTGGCGTAGAGCAGCTCGAGCATTGCCTTGTCCCGCAGCTCCAGCGGGTCGTCCACCAGGGGGGCTTGCAGCAGCGCCTCCACCTCGGCTTCGCTCAGATCCGATGGCAGCTTTTTGGGGAGCTTTGGCCCCTCCAGCAGCACGGTGGGATCGTCGCTGCGCAGCTTCTCGCGATTGAGATACTGGTAGAAGCGGCGCAGGGCCGAGAGGAAACGGGCCGTGCTGCTGGCCGCGAACTGATGGTCCACCCGCCAGGCGAGGTAGTGCTGGATGTCGTCCAGCCCCGCCAGCAGCAGGGAACCGCCTTGCTCATCGAGCCAGAGGGCAAATTTTTCCAGGTCGGTGCGATAGGAGCTGACCGTGTTGTCGGAGAGCCCCCGCTCAAGCCAGAGGGCGTCGAGAAACGGCTCGATCAGGGGATGGGATTCTGCTTTGCTCATGGTGCGCCGCGCTCAGGGAAACAGGTCGCCATTGTAACGTGCCGACCCACCCGGGCCGCAAGGCAAGGCTGCACATCCCCTCAGGCGGTGAAGAGCCCGTCGCAATCTGCTAGACTGGCGCCCTTCCCCCGGGCGCCGCTGTGCCGGTCACGCCCCTTGCCGACTGCGATCAAGAGAAGAGCGATGAAGATAGGTTTGTTTTATGGCTCCACCACCTGCTACACCGAGATGGCCGCCGAGAAGATCCGCGCCCTCATCGGCCCCGAGCTGGTCGATCTCCACAACATCAAGGATGTGCCCCTCGCCCGCATGCAGGAGTACGACATCCTGATCCTGGGCATCTCCACCTGGGACTTCGGCGAGCTGCAGGAGGACTGGGAATCCCGCTGGGAAGACATCGCCGACCTGCATCTGGAGGGACGCATCATCGCCCTGTTTGGCATGGGCGATCAGCTGGGCTATGGGGAGTGGTATCAGGATGCCCTCGGCCTGCTGCACGATCAGCTGGTCCCCAAGGGAGTCAAGCTGGTGGGCTACTGGCCCAACGAGGGGTACGAGTTTGACGCCTCCAAGGCGCTCATCGACGATGGCCGTCACTTCGTCGGGCTGGCCCTCGATGACGCCAACCAGTACGACCAGACCGAGTCCCGCATCGAGCAGTGGGTCGACCAGATCCTGAGCGAGATCCACGAACTGCTCTGATCCTGGCCGCCTGGATGTTCGACGACGCCAGCCAATGGACGACCAGACCGACCCCGTATCGAGCAGTGGGTCGACCTCATATAAAACGAGCGCCATGAGCGGCGCCAACCTCCCCTGCCGGTAGCCTGCGCTCGGGCTGCCGGGCGCATAAATCGCACCGATTTTCTCGTTTGGTATCATCGGCTGACGCTATAGCGACTTTTTGCTTCTGGTCTGCAACAATGAGGTCGACACCCCATAACAACACAACGCCGGGTGTCGGAAGCAAACGGACAGACCAGAAAAGGATATTCTATGACTTCATTCTCCCTGTTGGCCCCCGCCATCGCCCGCGACGTGCTCGATCACGCGCTGGCGCTGGGTGCCGACTTCGCCGAGCTGTTTGTGGAGCGCAAGCGCCGCAGCCAGCTCAGCCTGCTCTCCAGCCAGATAGAGAACATCAGCGGTGGTCTCGACTTCGGTATCGGCGTTCGCATGTGCTACGGCCACAAGGTGCTCTACGGCTACACCAACCTGGCCGATCGCAACGAGCTCTTGCGCATCGTTACCCTGCTGGCGGCCAAGGACAGGCGTGACCCCGTGGTCACCGCCACTGCCTTTGACTTCACCCGCCTGACCGACCGCAACCCGATCGCTCTGCCGCTGTCGGCCGACAAGCTGCTGGAGCAGAAGATCGCCTACCTGCATGCCATGGACGCTGCGGCCCGCGCCGAGAGCGACAAGGTGAGCCAGTTCTCGGGCAACGTGCTCGGCTGGGAGCAGGAGGTGGAGATCTTCAACAGCGAAGGGGTGCAGGTGAGCGATCGCCGCCACTACAACCGCATCATGGCTCAGACCATCGCCCTGGACGGGGGCGAGCAGAGTGTAGGCTATGAAGCCCCCGGTGCCATGAAGGGATGGGAGCATGCCGAGAGCATCGACCCCCGCGAGCTGGCTCTCACCGCTACCCGTCAGGCACTGGTGAAGCTGGGAGCAGCCCCCTGCCCGAGCGGCAAGCTGCCGGTCATCATGGAGAGCGGCTTTGGCGGCGTCATCTTCCACGAGGCGTGCGGTCACCTGCTGGAGACCACCTCGGTGGCCAAGAAGGCATCCGTGTTCCACGACAAGATGGGCCAGCTCATCGCCAACCCCGCGGTCAGCGCGGTGGACGAGGGCTTGCAGGGCAACGCCTGGGGCTCCATCAACGTCGATGACGAGGGGATGGCGACCCAGCACACCCAGCTCATCAAGGACGGCGTGCTGACCGGCTTCCTGGTGGACAGAATGGGGGCCCTTCGCACCGGCTACGCCCGCACCGGTTCCGGGCGCCGGGAATCCTACAAGTTCGCCCCCGCCTCCCGCATGCGCAACACCTATATCGAACCGGGCAACTACAGCCTCGACGACATGCTGGCAACCGTGGAACACGGCATCTATGCCAAGCGGATGGGGGGTGGCTCTGTGCAGCCCGGTACCGGCGAGTTCAACTTCAACGTGCAGGAGGCCTACCTCATCGAGGGGGGCAGGATCACCCGGCCCCTCAAGTCGGCCACCCTGATCGGCACCGGCCCGCAGGTATTGAAGGAGATCTCCATGGTGGGGCGCGATCTGGCCCTCTCCGCCGGCATGTGCGGCTCGGTCTCCGGCTCCATTCCCGCCTCGGTCGGCCAGCCGCCGCTCAAGGTTGACAGCATTCTGGTCGGAGGGAACGCCTGATGAACATCCATGACACCCTATGCGGTTCCATCTCCCGCCTCATTCGCGTTTCAGTCGGCCAGCCGCCGCTCAAGGTTGACAATATCCTGGTTGGGGGGAACGCCTGATGAGCCAACTCGACATGAACCAACTGCTTGCCCGTCTATTGGACCAGGTCGCCGATCTGGGTGCCGAGGCAGACGTCATCGCCAATCAGGAGAAGGCCTTCTCCCTCAAGGCCGACAAGGGCGAACTCAGTGAATACAAGGTCACCAGCAGCCAGCAGATCGGCATTCGCCTCATCAAGGAAGGCCGGGTCGGCATCGCCTATTCCGAGTCCCTCGACTCGTCGGCCCTGGACGCCATGGTGCAGGATGCGCTCGATGCGAGCCGCTTCGCCAAGGTGGACCCGGATCAGCGCATCACAGTGCAGCAGAGCAGGCTCATCACCGACTGCGCCGAGATACATCAGGCCGACACCACGGCGGTGGAAGAGAAGATCGCCCTGACCCTGCGCCTCGAGTCCGACATGCTGGCCCTGCCGGACGTGACCGGCGCCCCCTACAACGGCTTCTTCGAGGGGGAGAGCCGCCTCTGGCTTGCCAACAGCCAGGGTAGCCTCTGTGAACATCAGGAATTCAGCGTCGGCTGCCACAGCTCCGCTCTCATCGAGCGGGAGGGCCGCCAGTCCATGCACTACCAGGGACAGTACGCACGGCGCTTCGACGAGTTGGAGAGCCAGCCTCTCATCCGCCAGATCCACGCCGTGGCCGATGGCCTGCTGATGGGTGAGGCGGTGCCGAGCGGTCGCTACAGCGTCATCTTCAGCACCCACTGCTTTGCCAGCCTGTTTGGCTGCTTCCAGTCCGCCCTGTCTGGCAAGTGGGCCCAGCAGGGGATCAACCCCTGGCGCGACAAGCTGGGTCAAAGCGTGGCTTCTCGCTGGCTCACCCTGGAGAGTCGTGCCTATATGCCGGGGGGCATGAAGATCAAGGCGTTTGACGGCGAAGGGGCCGCCACTTCGGATCTCCTGCTCATCGGCGAGGGGGAGCTCAAGACCCTGCTGCACAACAGCGCCACCGCCCGCCACTTCGGCGTGACAAGCAACGGTGCAGCCGCCCGCAGTGCCCGCAGTGCCCTGGACGTGGCCCCTCGTCACCTGGTGTTCGGGCTCGGCCCCCACGGCGAGGCCGAGGTACAAAGCGGTGAGTACCTGGAGCTGGTCAAGCTGGACGGCCTGCACTCCGGGGCCGATGCGGTGAGCGGCGACTTCTCGTTCGGCGCCTCCGGCTTCCTCTGCCGAAATGGCGAGCGCGTGGCACCGGTACGCGGCATCACGGTGGCGGGCAACTTCTATCGTCTGCTCGGGGAGCTGGAAGCGGTCGGCAACCAGCTGCACCACGACGATGGCAAGGACTTCTATGCCCCGCTGATCCGCTTTGGCGGGCTCAGCATTGCCGGCAAATAAGAGGGGGAGCCTTACTCGGCTCTTCCCCCTTCAAGCGGCGCCATCAGGCGCCGCTTTTTTATCCATGGCGCCCCCCGACGGCCACTTCTAACCTCAAAGAGCCACCGACCGCGTTGGCCGGAAACTCTGGAGAATACGACGATGGACAACACCCTGGTCTGGGCCGACATTCCGACACGGGATCTGGATCGCGCCATGGACTTCTACTCGGCCCTGCTCGATGTGCAGGTCACCCCCATCCAGGAAGAGACCATGCGCTTTGCCATGCTGCGCCACGACGGCAGCAACGCGGCGGCCTGTCTCGGCCCCATGGACAAATATCACCAGCCCGGCGGTGCCGGTCCCCTCATCTATCTCTCCCTCGGTGACAGGCTGCAGGAAGCGGAACTGCTGGTCCCCCGGCTCGGCGGGCGGGTGCTGGAGCCTCTGCACAGCATCGGCAGTGGTCATGGCTCCCGGGTCATCATCGAGGATACCGAAGGCAACTGGCTGGCCCTCTATGCCCCACCAGCCAGCTGACGTCCGGATACGCAGAAACAATAACGGCGACCATCAGGTCGCCGTTGTTGTTAAACTGCACTTGCCGGCCATTACGCCTCTGGATTGAGGCGGGTCGGGATGCCGGTACGCTGTTCCAGCACCTGCTTGACCACGTTGGAGTCGCTGTCAGCGTGGGCGATGAAGCGGGTGGTCGCCGGGGTCATGGGCAGCGGCACGGAGGCAGTGGAGTTGAACTCTTCCTCGGTGCGCGACAGCGGCTCGTGCACTTCCATGTAGCGACCGCCATCCGGCTCGACCGTGGTCTTGACCGGCTGGTTGACGAACTGGACGCGGGTGCCGACCGGCACGTGATCGAACAGGTACTTGATGTCGTCGGCGCGCAGGCGCACGCAGCCGCTGCTCACCCGCAGACCGATGCCGAAGGTGGCGTTGGTGCCGTGGATGGCGTACAGGTTGCCGATGTAGAGCGCGTGCAGGCCCATGGGGTTGTCCGGGCCGGCCGGCCAGACCGCGGGCAGGGTCTTGCCCTGGGCGGCGTAGCGGCGACGGATATTCTCGGTCGGGGTCCAGGTCGGGTTGGCACGCTTGCGCTCAACCTTGGTGATCCAGTTCTCCGGGGTGTTGACCCCGAGCTGGCCGATGCCGATGGGCAGCACATGCACCACGTTCTTGCCCTTCGGGTAGTAGTAGAGACGCATCTCGGCCACGTTGATGACGATCCCTTCGCGGGGAGCGTTGGGCAGGATCAGCTGATGGGGAATGATCAGCGTGCTGCCCGCCTTGGGCAGGTAGGGGTCGACGCCCGGGTTGGCTTCCATGATGTTGGTCAGACCCAGCTGGAAGTCGGAGGCGATCTGCTCCAGCGGACGGTTGTCTGCGGGCACCACGTATTCCTGGTTCTCACCGATCAGGCGGCTGTTGGCTGCAGGCAGCTGGTATTCAACGGCGGCGGCCTGCTGGCTGACCAGCGCCAGCGTACATAAAAGAGCCGAAGCGGCAATGCGAAGGGGATTCATAAAATTCCTGTATGGTTTCCTGTTCCTGTGGGCCTTTGCCCTGCTCATCATCGGTCTCTTGTGGGCCCGTCACCGGGGACCAACAACCGAGCGCGCATTCTTTCCCGAGCAGGGCAAAATTTCAACTTGGAGATGGTCTTTTTCGCCGAAAAGATCCATTTCACCGCCAACTCAGGGGCCTCTTTCACCCCTTGCACTCTAGCAACCCCAGTCTGAGCGTAAAATGAACATGGCGCAGGTATGCCAGGGTCGTCCCAAATTGCATGACGAGGCGGTCACGAGTACAATCTCGCACCCCGTATATCCGGAGTATCGAGTCACCTCCTGCTCCGATGTGCCCCCATCGGATGGCCGTGCGTCGAAGACGGTCGCGCCACCGATGAACCCACACGACGCCATCAGGTGGCGCCGTCCTGATTTGCAATCAGATAAAAGAGTCCAACATGTTCAGACCAGAATTGCTCTCCCCTGCCGGGACCCTCAAGAACATGCGCTACGCCTATGCCTATGGCGCAGACGCCGTCTATGCGGGCCAGCCGCGCTACAGCCTGCGGGTACGCAACAACGAATTCGATCACGAGAATCTGCAGCTCGGCATCAACGAGGCCCATGCCCTCGGCAAGCAGTTCTATGTGGTGGCCAACATTCAGCCCCACAACTCCAAGCTCAAGACCTTCATCCGCGACATGCGCCCTGTGGTGGATATGAAGCCGGATGCACTCATCATGTCCGATCCCGGTCTCATCATGATGATGCGCGAAGCCTTCCCCGACATGCCTATCCACCTCTCGGTGCAGGCCAACGCGGTCAACTGGGCCACGGTGAAGTTCTGGCATCAGATGGGCCTGACCCGTGCCATCCTCTCCCGCGAGCTGTCTCTCGACGAGATCGAGGAGATCCGCATGCAGGTGCCGGAGATGGAACTGGAAGTCTTCGTCCACGGGGCGCTGTGCATGGCCTACTCCGGCCGCTGCCTGCTCTCCGGCTACATCAACAAGCGTGACCCCAACCAGGGTACCTGCACCAACTCCTGCCGCTGGGAGTACAAGGTGCACGAGGGCAAGGAAGATGACGTGGGCCAGATCGTCCACCGCCAGGAGCCCATCGCCGTGCAAAAGGTGGATCCGACCCTGGGCGCAGGCAAGCCGACCGATGCCCTGGTGCTGCTGGAGGAGTCCAACCGCCCGGGCGAGTTCATGACTGCGTTTGAAGACGAGCACGGTACCTACATCATGAACTCCAAGGATCTGCGCGCTGTCGAGCACGTCGAGCGCCTGACCAAAATGGGCGTTCATTCGCTGAAAATCGAAGGCCGTACCAAGTCCTTCTACTACTGCGCCCGTACCGCCCAGGTCTATCGCAAGGCCATCGACGATGCGGTGGCTGGCCGTCCATTCGATCCGACCCTGATGGGCACCCTCGAGAACCTGGCCCACCGCGGCTACACCGAGGGCTTCCTGCGCCGTCACAACCACAGCGAATACCAGAACTACGACTACGGTTACTCCGTCTCCGACACCCAGCAGTTCGTCGGCGAGATCACCGGTCGCAACGGTGACATGGTCGAGGTCGAGGTGAAGAACAAGTTCCTGCTGGGCAACAGCCTGGAGCTGATGACCCCCCAGGGCAACCTCAGCTTCAACCTGGAGCAGATGCAGAACCGCAAGGGCGAGCTCATCGACACCGCACCGGGCAACGGCCACGTGGTCTACGTGCCGGTACCCAAGGAGATCGACGTGAATTACGGCATCCTGCTGCGCAACCTCGGCGAGCGCGAGGATACCCGTCAACCTCACTCGGCGGCCTGAGATGGCACTGCTCATCACCGACAAGTGCATCAACTGTGACATGTGCGATCCGGAGTGTCCTAACCAGGCCATCACCCTGGGGAGCAAGATCTACGAGATAGACCCGGATCGCTGCACCGAATGCGTCGGCCACTATGAGAAGCCGACCTGCATCAGCGTCTGCCCCATCGATTGCATCATCTGGGATCCCGCCCACGTGGAGACCGAAGATCAGTTGATGGAGAAATTCGTGCGGATGCACAGGCAGTAGCTGTAGCACCTGCATCTGCATCTGCATCTGCGCCCCATGGACGGCATCCTCCGGGATCCCGTCCATAGGGTGGAAACCGAAGATCAGCTGATGGAGAAATTCGTGCGGATGCACAGGCAGTCAGCGTCTGACACTCGCGGGTGCATTATCCAGAAATAGAAAAAGCCGGGCATGCCCGGCTTTTTCTATTGCGCTGCCCTTCCCTCAGGGTTTGACCAGTTTTTGCAGCGCCTCGAGTTCGCGCTGGGCTTCCAGCAACTCGGCCTGGGACTCCTCCAGCTTGGACTGCTTCTTGGCAATCTTGTCCGGCTTGCCCGATACCCGTGCGCTCTGCAACTCGGCCAGCCGCTCTTCCACTTCTTCCCTCTGCTTGACCACCTTGCGTTGCTGCTCCTCAAGGAGCCCGGCATCGGTACAATGGGCCTCCAGGTTGCGCAGTGCCCGCTCAAGGCCGGCTACCTGCTCCTGGTTGTTGTGCGCCCTGGCGAACGCAAGCTGATCCGTCACGGCCTGCTGTCTGGCCTTGCAGCCGATGTTTTCACTACCATAGGCTTGTCCGGCCAACAACAATAAGCCTATTCCGGCGATCTTCCACATAACAACCTCTTTGTTCTGTCATACTGGATGGCCGTCCATGAGACCTGACTCCCTGTGTGAGGTCAAGACACACGGGGCCGGGCTACAACAGAGTGTGCTCTGCATCATGCCGGGCCGCTTTCGCCGAGGCTACAATGGCCCTTTCAATCAGGAGAGCCACATGACCCAACACATTCTCATCATTGCCAACGGCGCCCCCTATGGCAGCGAGTCCCTGTTCAATGCCCTGCGCCTCGGCATCGCCCTCAAAGAGGAGGGAAAGGTAGACCTCAACCTCTTCCTGATGTCGGATGCCGTCACTGCTGCTCTGGCCGGGCAGGCTCCGGCCGAGGGCTACAACCTGCGCCAGATGCTGGAGATACTGCTGGCTCAGGGCACCCGGATCCGGCTTTGCAAGAGTTGCACCGATGCGCGCGGCATCACCCCGCTACCCCTTGTCGAGGGCATAGAGATAGGCACCCTCCCCTTGTTGGCCCAATGGACTCTGGCCGCCGACAAGGTGCTGACCTTCTAGCCGTCAGGGCCCAGCCCGGACCAGCGCAGGGCGCGAGGTCCGGGTACTCAGACCATAGAGCATCAGGATCAGCAGGCAGAGCAGCGCCATCAGAGCGTAAAGCCAGCTCCCGCCCCAGTGGGCCAGCACCCAGCCTCCCAGCAAGGCCCCCATGGCCACCCCGAGTCCGGAGATGGAGGCCGCCCCGAAATAGCTCCCCTTCAAATGACCAGGCGCCATCTGATCGATCAGCACATTGAGCAAGGGGAAGAGGATGCACTCCCCGACGCTCAGGAGGATCACCGCCACTATCCAGTGCCACCAGATGGCGGTATCCCCCAGCGCAAACTGCAACTGGGCGCCGAGAAAGAGCGCCACCCCGAGTTGCAGCTTGCGCCGCGTGGACCAGCGGGCAGTCAGGTGCAGCAGGGGGAACTGCAGCATCACTATGGTCAGCGCGTTGGTCGTCACCAGCCAGCCGATGAGCCGCTCCACCTCCGGCGTCCCCGCGCGGGTCAGATACTGGATGAGGGGCGACTCGAACTGGGCGTAGACCAGCATCAGCAGCAGATTGGCCATGATCAGCAGCAGAAACCCCCTGTCCTGCCAGAGCACCCGCAGCACAGCACGCATGCCAGGCCCGGCCGCCTGGCTGGTGTGGCAACCTGCCAGCCTGAACCCGATGACAAAGACGATACCAAGCAGCAGATAGCTGGCACTGAGCAACAGGAAGGTCTCCTGACGCGCGCTCAGGCCATAGGTGACGCCGAGCAGAGGACCGATGGCCGCCCCCAGGTTGAGCAGGAAATAACGCAGGTGCAGCGCCAGCTCACGGGCTTTGGGCTCGGCCAGATTGTCGGCCATCAGTGCCTTGCCCGGTGCGTCGATGAGCCCGTAGGAGAGTCCGCTGCCGATCACCCCGAGTGCCAGCCAGCCCACCTGGTGGGAGAGGCCGAGCAGGGCCACGCTGGCGGCGGAAACCAGGCAGCCGAACAGCAGGATGTTGCGCCGCCCCCATTTGTCCGAGAGCCAGCCGCCATAGAAGCTGACGAGAGTGGAAAGCGCCGCCGTGGCCCCCAGGATCAGGCCTATCAGGGTCGCCGAAAGTCCGTAGTCACGGTAGAGCAGGATGGAGAGAAAGGGCCAGACCATGAAGAAGGTGGTACGCACCATGAAAGTGCCCAGGATGACGATCCAGACCAGGGAAGGAAACTGCCTGAGGTAGGCCCATGACATGCTGCAATTCCTTTTGCCAACGAAGCGGGGTCGTCCCTTATATCAAGGGGCGCCAAAAGGAACAAGGAGACAATCTGCGCCATGCCGGGCGACAGGCACAAAAAAGCCGACCCAAGGGTCGGCTCTTTCACATACGGCAGCCTTATTCGGCAGCCGGCTCTTCGACGGCAACGGCAGCAGGAGCAGCAGCCGCTTCGGTCGGTGCGTTCGCTTCCTTGATGGAGAGACGCACACGGCCCTGACGGTCCACTTCCAGTACCTTCACCTTCACCACGTCACCGATTTTCAGGAAGTCGGCCACGTTCTGTACGCGGGCATCGGTGATCTGGGAGATGTGCACCAGACCGTCTTTACCCGGCAGGATGTTGACGAAGGCGCCGAAGTCAGCCAGGCGCACGACCTTGCCTTCGTAGATGCGGTTCACTTCGATCTCGGCGGTGATGGCCTCGATGCGGCGGATCGCTTCCATGGCGGCTTCGTTGGCCACGGCGGAGATGCGTACGGTACCGTCATCATCCAGCTCGATGTTGGTGCCGGTCTCTTCGGTCAGTGCACGGATCACGGAACCACCCTTGCCGATCACGTCCTTGATCTTCTCAGGATTGATCTTGATGGTGTGGATGCGCGGTGCGAAATCGGAGATCTGAGCACGGGGAGCCTGGATAGCTTCGTCCATCACTTTCAGGATGTGCAGACGAGCGCCACGAGCTTGCTTCAGCGCAATCTCCATGATCTCTTTGGTGATGCCTTCGATCTTGATGTCCATCTGCAGCGCGGTCACACCTTCGCTGGTACCGGCTACCTTGAAGTCCATGTCGCCCAGGTGATCTTCGTCACCCAGGATGTCGGACAGCACGACGAAACCTTCTTCTTCCTTCACCAGACCCATGGCGATACCGGCAACGGAGGCCTTGATCGGCACACCGGCATCCATCAGCGCCAGGGAGGAACCACAGACAGACGCCATGGAGGAGGAACCGTTGGATTCGGTGATTTCAGAGACCACGCGCACCACGTACGGGAACTCGGCGGCGCTCGGCATCACGGCAGCAACGCCGCGCTTGGCCAGACGGCCGTGACCGATCTCACGACGCTTCGGGCTGCCCATCATGCCGGTCTCGCCGACGCAGTAGGGCGGGAAGTTGTAGTGCAGCATGAAGCGATCGGCGCGGTTGCCGGTCAGCTCGTCGATGTTCTGGGCGTCACGCTCGGTACCCAGAGTGGCGACCACGATGGCCTGGGTTTCACCACGGGTGAACAGGGCAGAACCGTGGGCACGGGGCAGAATGCCGGTACCGACGGAGAGGGCGCGGATCATTTCCGGATCGCGACCGTCGATACGCGGCTCACCACGTACGACGCGACCACGGACGATGCGGCTCTCCAGGCTGTGGAACTCTTCGCCGATCTTCTTGGCATCTTCTTCCACGCCGGATGCGATGACTTGCTCGACCACGCGGCCCTTGATGGCAGCGATGGTTTCGTAACGAACAGCCTTCTCGGTGATACGGTAGGCTTCACCCAGTTCAGCGGTGGCCAGTTCGGCAACTTTGGCTTTCAGCGCTTCGTTGACGGCAGGCGGGGTCCAGTCCCAGGGCTTGGTACCGACGTCGGCAGCGAATTCATTGATGGCGTTGATCACGGTCTGCATCTGCTCGTGACCGTAGACCACGGCGCCCAGCATCACCTCTTCGGAGAGGATGGCCGCTTCGGATTCCACCATCAGCACCGCATTGGCAGTACCGGCAACCACCAGATCCAGATCGCTCTGGGGCAGTTCGGTGGTGGTCGGGTTCAGCACGTACTGGCCGTTCATGTAACCCACACGGGCTGCACCGATCGGGCCGCCGAACGGGATGCCGGAGATGGCCAGTGCCGCGGAAGCACCGATCATGGCAACGATGTCGGGAGAAACGGCCGGGTTCACGGACATGACGGTGGCAACCACCTGAACCTCATTGAGGAAGCCTTCCGGGAACAGCGGACGGATGGGACGGTCGATCAGACGGGAGATGAGGGTCTCACCCTCGCTCGGACGGCCTTCACGACGGAAGAAACCACCCGGGATACGACCAGCAGCATAGGTACGCTCCTGATAGTTGACGGTCAGCGGGAAGAAATCACGGCCGTGATCGGCCTCTTTCTTGCCAACGACGGTCACGAAGACACAGGTATCGTCCATGCTGACCATGACGGCCGCAGTGGCTTGACGGGCCATCACACCGGTTTCCAGTGTGACGGTGTGTTGACCGTACTGGAATGACTTTACAATAGGATTCACGTGAATTTCCTTTTAACAATTTGGCGCTTTAAATTCGCGTGCAAGTATACTTGATTCGCATCAAAAGGTAAGCGCGGACGTCAATTCTGTGAGGCAGGCAACGGCCTGCATCCTGTTTGAAACGGGCAATAAAAAAGGGGAACCTCGCGGTTCCCCTTTTTTGCGAAATCTGATGGTCGATTAACGACGCAGACCCAGCTTGGCGATCAGAGCAGCGTAACGCTGAACGTCTTTACGCTTCAGGTAGTCCAGCAGCTTACGACGCTGGGAAACCATGCGCAGCAGACCGCGACGACCGTGGTGATCCTTGGCGTGCTCCTTGAAGTGACCTTGCAGATGGTTGATCTGGGCAGTCAGCAGGGCAACTTGCACTTCGGGGGAACCGGTGTCGTTGGCGCCACGAGCGTTGTCGGCAACGATTTGAGCTTTGATCTCAGCATTTAGAGACATGGTATTACTCCAGTAGAGTGTTTAAAGGTTCACAGCCAATCTCTAATTCAGCCGTGAAATGAGGGCGGTATCATAATCGTCCCCGCCCCTTTTCGCAACGGGAAAGACGCGTGACAGACCGATACCGCCTGAGGATCACTCCTCGTCGTGGTAGCGAACCAGACGCTTGGGCGCCACGCGCCCCTCGTCATCGATCTCGCCAACCCCGATGAATTCGCGCTCCGGGCCAACCGTCATGCGGACCTGGCCGCTTTGGGGGCTACCTGCCACCTGCACGGCCTGACCCTGGTTCACATAGGCGGCCACGGCGACCAGCATGTTCACCTCGGGCAGAGAGGCCACGGCGGTGTCCATCGGCAGCAACAGGGGATCCAGCTGCTCCCGTGGCGGAATGCTTTCGGCCTTGGCCTGCTCGAAGATACACTCGAGCTGCTCCAGGGTCAGCATCCGCTCGTAGGGGTAGCTCGCTACCTGGGTGCGACGCAGCTGGGTGACGTGAGCGCCACAGCCCAGCACCTCCCCCAGATCGTCCACCAGGGAGCGGATATAGGTACCCTTGCTGCAATGCACTTCCAGCTTCACCTCGTCCCCCTCGAAGCCGAGCAGCTTGAGTTCGAAGATGGTGATGGGACGGGCTTCCCGCTCGATCTCGATCCCTTCACGGGCATATTCGTAGAGCGGGCGGCCGTTGTGCTTGAGGGCGGAGTACATGGACGGCACCTGCATGATGGGGCCGCGGAACTGGTCCAGCGCCTCGATCAGGGTGCCCACCGCCACGTTCACCGGGCGGGTGGAGACCACCTCGCCGTCGGAGTCGCTGGTGTTGGTGCGCTCGCCCAGCTTGGCGGTCACCTCATAGCGCTTGTCCGCTTCCAGCAGATACTGGGAGAACTTGGTGGCCTCCCCGAGGCAGATCGGCAACATGCCGGTGGCCAGGGGGTCCAGGGCGCCGGTATGGCCAGCCTTGGCGGCGTTGTAGATCCGCTTGACCTTCTGCAACACATCGTTGGAAGTCAGGCCGGTCGGTTTGTCCAGCAGCAGGATGCCGTGTACGTCACGGCCTTTGAAACGACGTCTACGAGACATCTCAGGCGTTATCCTCAGTCGTGTCATCCGGTGCGGATTGCTCTTCGTCACGACCGGCTTCAGTCATGCGACGCTTGTCTTCACGCACAGTGTTGGTCACCAGGTTGGAGAGGCGCATCCCCTCGACCAGGGTCTGGTCGTAGTAGAAACGCAGCTCGGGCACCACCCGCAGACGCATGGCGCTGCCCAGCAGGCTGCGGATGTAACCGGCAGCCTCGGTCAGGCCCTTGAGCCCTTCCTTGATGCGCTCGGCGTCATTCTCCAGTTGCAAGAAGGTGACATAAACCTTGGCATAGTTGAGGTCCTTGGAGACCTCCACGTCGGAGACGGTCACCATGCCGATGCGCGGGTCTTTCACCTCGCGCTGCAGGATCAGCGCGATTTCACGCTGGATCTGCTGTCCGACCCGACGGGTCCGGCTGAATTCTCTGGCCATATTCTATCCTGCGATAAAAGGGGGCCGCGGCCCCCTATTTTGTCTAACGCTCGGCTTACAGAGTCCGTTGGATTTCAACGGTCTCGTACACCTCGATCTGGTCGCCTTCGCGCACGTCGTTGTAGTTCTTGACCGCGATACCACACTCGTAGCCGTTGCGAACTTCGTTGACGTCATCCTTGAAGCGGCGCAGGGATTCCAGCTCGCCTTCATAGATAACCACGTTGTCACGCAGAACGCGAATGCGGTTGGAACGCTTGACCACACCTTCGGTAACCATACAGCCGGCAACGGCGCCGAACTTCGGCGACTTGAAGACGCTACGCACTTCAGCCAGACCGATGATCTCCTGACGATACTCAGGAGCCAGCTTGCCGCTCATGGCCTGCTTCACTTCGTCGATCAGGTCATAGATGACGGAGTAGTAACGCAGATCCAGGCTCTCGGATTCGATGACCTTGCGCGCAGAAGCGTCGGCACGGACGTTGAAGCCCACCAGGATGGCGCTGGAAGCCGCGGCCAGGGTCGCGTCGGTTTCGGTGATGCCACCTACGCCGGAACCCACGATCTTCACCTTCACTTCGTCGGTGGAGAGTTTGACCAGCGCATCGCAGATCGCTTCCACAGAGCCTTGTACATCGGCCTTGATCACCACGTTCACTTCGGACACTTCGCCCTCGGTCATGTTGGCGAACATGTTTTCCAGCTTGGCCTTCTGCTGGCGAGCCAGCTTGACTTCGCGGAACTTGCCTTGACGGTAGAGCGCCACTTCACGGGCTTTCTTCTCGTCACGCACGACCGTGGCTTCGTCACCGGCAGAGGGAACGCCGGACAGACCCAGAATTTCCACTGGCAGAGAGGGGCCTGCTTCCTTGATCTCGCGACCCAGTTCGTCACGCATGGCGCGAACCCGGCCGTACTCAAGACCACACAGCACGATGTCGCCCTGACGCAGAGTACCTTCCTGTACCAGCACGGTGGCAACCGGACCACGACCTTTATCCAGGAAGGATTCGATCACGACGCCGTTGGCCATGCCGTCAACCACCGCTTTCAGCTCCAGGACTTCGGCCTGGATCAGGATGGCTTCCAGCAGGTCGTCGATGCCTTCGCCAGACTTGGCGGAGACGTGCACGAACTGGCAATCGCCACCCCAGTCTTCGGACATGACGTTGTAACGGGCCAGCTCGGTCTTGACGCGATCCGGATCCGCTTCAGGCTTGTCGATCTTGTTCACCGCAACAACCAGCGGCACACCGGCCGCCTTGGCGTGCTGGATAGCTTCGATGGTTTGCGGCATCACGCCGTCGTCAGCTGCAACAACCAGCACAACGATGTCGGTCGCCTTGGCACCGCGAGCACGCATGGAGGTAAACGCCGCGTGACCCGGGGTATCCAGGAAGGTGATCATCCCGCTGTCGGTCTGGACGTGGTACGCACCGATGTGCTGGGTAATGCCACCGGCTTCGCCCGCCGCGACCTTGGCTTTACGGATGTAGTCCAGCAGCGAGGTCTTGCCGTGGTCGACGTGACCCATGATGGTCACGACCGGCGCACGCGGCTTGGCTTCGGAGGTCTCGTCACGATCGCTAAGTACCGCCTCTTCCAGCTCGTTCTCACGGCGCAGCACTACCTTGTGACCCATCTCCTCGGCGACCAGCTGAGCGGTCTCCTGGTCGATCACCTGGTTGATGGTGGCCATGGCACCCATCTTCATCATCACCTTGATGACTTCAACGCCCTTGACGGCCATCTTGTTGGCGAGCTCCGCCACTGTGATGGTCTCGCCGATGACGACGTCACGGTTGACCACGGCAGCCGGCTTGTTGAAGCCGTGTTTCATGGCGTTCGGCATGGCCATCTTGCCACGCTTGCCTTTGCGGGCACGCGGATCGCGGGAGTTGCGGTCATTGCGGTCGTCTTCGCGACGGCCGACTTTCTTCGGCGCCTTGGCAGCGGCAGCCGTGCGACGGCTGGTCTCTTCCTTACGATCCAACTCATCTTCGGCCGCTTGCGCGTGCTTGTTGGTGGTCAGATGGTAATCGCTGCTCTCTTTGGCGCGAGCCGCTTCTTCTTCAGCCCAGCGGGCCGCATTCTGTTCCGCCATGATGCGAGCCTCTTCGGCTTTCTTCGCGGCGAGTTCTTCAGCTTTTTGCAAAGCTGTCTGTTCCTGTTGGCGCTTCAGTTCTTCTGCTTCGCGCTTGGCCATCTTTTCTGCCTCTTGCTGAGCTGTGCTACCGGCTGCTTTGGCGGGCTGTTGAGCCTGTCGAGCCTTCTGTTGTGCCTCGATCCGCGCCTTTTCCTCAGCTTCACGACGAGCCTGCTCAGCCTCACGGCGAGCCTTCTCTTCAGCGTCGAGGCGGGCCTTCTCTTCGGCCTCGCGACGAGCTTTTTCTTCTGCTTCCAAACGCGCTGTTTCCTCGGCTTCCGCCTGGCGCTGTTCATCTTCCAGCGCCGAGCGTCTTACATAGGTGCGAGACTTGCGCACTTCTACCTGCACTTCCTTGTTCTTGCCACCAGTCCCCTGAACACTCAGGGTGCTCTTGGTCTTGCGCTGCAAGGTCATGCGAGCAGGTGCGGTGACCTCGTCACCTCCATGCTGTTTCTTCAGATGTGCCAGCAGAGTCTGTTTCTCAGACTCGCTGACCATGTCGTCGGCCTTGCTCTTCACGATGCCGGCATCGACAAACTGCTGGAGAAGACGATCAACCGGCGTGTCGATGTCAGTGGCAAGTTGCTTAACTGATACTTCTGCCATTCATTTTCCTCCGTTTGACCTTATTCAGACTGCTCTTCTCCGAACCAACAGATATTGCGAGCAGCCATAATGAGCTCACCAGCCTTCTCGGCGGTCAACTCTTCGATGTCGGCAAGGTCATCAATACCTTGCTCTGCCAAATCTTCCAGGGTGCCGACACCGCGAGCGGCCAGGGCATAGGCCATTTCACGGCCGAGGCCGGAGAGATTGAGCAGTTCTTCGGAAGGCTCGACGCCTTCAAAGGATTCTTCTTTGGCCAGGGCCTTGGTGGTCAGGGCATCCTTGGCACGCTTGCGCAGCTCTTCGACCATGTCTTCATCCAGACCGTCGATGGCCAGCAGCTCGTTGACCGGGACGAAGGCGATCTCTTCCAGAGTGGAGAAGCCCTCTTCCATCAGCAGGCCGGCGAAATCGTCGTCGATATCGAGGGTGCTGGTGAACAGCGTCAGGATGCGGTCGTTCTCGGCCTGGTGCTTGGCACGCATGTCCTCGACGGTCATCACGTTCAGTTCCCAACCGGTCAGCTGGGAGGCCAGACGCACGTTCTGACCGTTGCGGCCGATGGCCTGGGCCAGGTTGGCGGCTTCCACGGCGATGTCCATGGTGTGGTTGTCTTCATCAACGATGATGGAAGCCACATCGGCTGGCGCCATGGCGTTGATCACGTATTGGGCCGGGTTGTCATCGTACAGCACGATGTCGGCACGCTCACCGCTCAGCTCGGCGGAGACGGCCTGAACGCGGGCACCACGCATGCCGATACAGGCACCGATCGGGTCGATACGACGATCGTTGGTCTTGACCGCGATCTTGGCGCGGGAACCCGGATCACGGGCAGCGCCCATGATTTCAATCATCTCTTCGCCGATTTCCGGCACTTCGATGCGGAACAGCTCTTTCAGGAAGTCCGGGCTGGAGCGGCTGACGAACAGCTGGGAACCACGGGCTTCCGGACGCACGGCGTAGAGCAGGCCACGGATGCGGTCGCCGGGACGGAAGGTCTCACGGGGCAACATGTCGTCACGGAAGATCACGGCTTCGGCATTGCTGCCCAGATCCAGGATCACGTTGTCGCGGTTGCTCTTCTTGACCACGCCGCTGATGATGGTGCCTTCCTTGTCCTTGAACTGGTCAACGACCTGGGAACGCTCAGCCTCGCGCACTTTCTGCACGATGACCTGCTTGGCGGTCTGGGTGGTGATACGGTCGAAGGTCACAGAGTCAATCTGGTCTTCAACATAGTCGCCGATCTGGATATCCGGCTGCTCGATCTGAGCGGCTTCGAGAGTGATTTCCCCGTACGGGTTCTCCATGGAAGCCTGATCGGCCACCACGACCCAACGGCGATAGGTGTCATAGTCACCGGTCTTGCGATCGATCTCGACACGCACTTCAATCTCGCCTTCGTATTTTTTCTTGGTCGCAGTCGCCAGCGCAGTCTCCAGAGCCTGGAAAATCTTCTCGCGGGGGACAGCCTTCTCGTTGGACACAGCGTCAACGACCAGCAAAATCTCTTTATTCATATCCGATAGCCTCGTTAACCAAAGTTCGGCACTATGTTCGCTTTTTGGATATTGGTGAAAGCCAACACCTCGTCCTTACCATCTACCGTCAGAGTGATCATGTCCCCCTGCACGGCTTTGATTACGCCTTTGAACTTGCGGCGGTTGTTTGTTGCCATCCGAAGCGTTACCGCCGCCTCCTGGCCAACGTATTTTTCGAACTGGGCGACCTTGAACAGTGGACGATCCAGACCCGGGGAAGACACCTCAAGGTAGTACTCCTCGGTGATGGGATCTTCGACATCCATGATGGCGCCGACCTGGCGGCTCACCTCGGCACAGTCTTCCACCGTCACGCCTTGCTCCGAGTCGATGAAAACGCGCAAGGTCGAGTGCTTACCCGCACGGATAAACTCGATACCCCACAGTTCAAAACCCAAGGCAACGACCGGAGCCTCGAGCAGATCGGTCAAACGTTGTTCCAACGTAGCCAAAGTCACCCTCCGAAAAACGAAAAAAGGGCATATAGCCCAGATAGAAATAGATTCAGAGTAAATTGCACATAACAAAAAGCCCCGATGTCAAATCGGGGCTTGGCGCTTTACCCTGATTGTCGCCTCGCAGCGACCGCCTTCCTGAGCGTAGGAAATGCGTGAAATTTGGTTGCGGGGGCCGGATTTGAACCGACGACCTTCGGGTTATGAGCCCGACGAGCTACCATGCTGCTCCACCCCGCGTCCGAAATCGTGCGAGATTATAGCCACTTCGCTCTCGTGAGACAAGACTCAGTGGCTATAACATCCCGGTTACCCGGGTTCACTGCTTAATTGGTGCCGTGGGCGGGACTCGAACCCGCACACCCTAGAGCACTACCCCCTCAAGATAGCGTGTCTACCAATTCCACCACCACGGCAAAACTCTTATTCGGGAACGTCAGTATCTTTCTTGACTGGCGCTTTGCTCTGCTCAACTTGTTGAGTCTGTTGCAGATTTTCCCATTCACTACCCTGTTTGACCTTGTTGCTGGACATGGAACCCAGAACCAGACTAATCAAGAAAAACAGAGTAGCCAAAATTGCTGTTGTGCGGGTCAGGAAACTGCCTGAACCACCGGAGCCGAATACAGTATTCGATGCCCCTGCGCCGAAGGAGGCGCCCATATCAGCCCCTTTACCTTGCTGAATCATCACCAGACCAATCAGAGCCAGCGATACCAGCAGATAAACGACCAAAAGAATCTCGTACATTTAACTTGCACCCTTTGCCGCTTCAACTATTCCTAAAAACGCCTCGCCATCAAGACTTGCCCTGCCTATCAGACCGCCATCAATATCGGGCTGCGCAAACAAATCTTGTGCATTGGCCGGTGTCACGCTCCCACCATAGATGATTCTGACTTTCTCACCTATTACCGGAGTATCCTCCGCCAAGCGACTGCGAATAAAGGAATGAACCTCTTGTGCCTGCTCGGGTGTGGCGCATTTACCTGTACCTACAGCCCAGATTGGCTCGTAGGCGATGATAGCATTATCGAAAGCCATCGCGCCATTTTTCTCTATGACGATGTCCAGTTCCTCGGCAATCACCTCGAAGGTTCTTCTTGCCTGCCTCGCTGCTCCTGACTCACCCAGACAAAGTATGGGTATCAGACCTGCTGCTCTGACTGCCGCAAACTTCTCTGCGACTATAAAACTGGTCTCACCAAAGAGACGCCTGCGCTCGGAGTGGCCAACAAGTACATATCGGCAACCTGCCTCGACCAGCATCTCACACGAGATTTCCCCCGTATAAGCGCCTTGTCTGTGCTGACTCACGTTCTGAGCCCCCAGCTTCACTCTTCCCTGCTCACCGAGCAGTTCGGCCGTGAAACCGAGATGCACATGGGATGGACACAAGACCACATCTACGTCTTCATCAATGCGTTCTGTGCACTGACTCGTAAACTGCTCTAACTGCGACCTACTACCGTGTAACTTCCAGTTGGCTGCTACAAACGGCTTGCGATGTCCCATCGGCAACTCCCTTGCGAAAGCGGGGCTGATAATATCCAGAGGATGCTCAGCTGACAAGTGCTATTTTCAAATTTTCGAATCGTTTGAACAAGATACAACCAAGGCGACTAAAAAGCCGCCTTGGTTGTTCATTAAAACGCCGATTCGACCTGTTTGGCGATGCGCTCTGCCATATCGCGCACCTGCTGTTCGTGTTCACCTTCGACCATGACCCGGATCAGGGGCTCGGTGCCGGATTTGCGCAACAGCACCCGGCCACGGCCGGCCAGTTCCAGCTCCACTGCCGCCACTTCCTGCTGAACGGCACTGGAGGTCAGCGGATCCTTGCCTTCGGCGAAGCGCACATTGACCAGCACTTGCGGGAACTTGCTCATGCCCGAACGCAATTTGGCCAGCGGCATCTCGGCACTGCGCATGGCCGTCAGCACCTGCAGGGCGGCGACGATACCATCCCCCGTGGTGGTCTGATCCAGGCAGATGATGTGACCGGAGTTTTCGCCCCCGATGCGCCAGCCCTTCTCGTTCATCATCTCAAGCACGTAGCGGTCACCCACCTTGGCACGGGCAAAGGGGATGCCCAGGGTCTGAAGCGCCAGCTCCAGCCCCATGTTGGCCATCAGGGTGCCCACCACACCGCCCTTGAGACGGCCATGGCGCAGGGCATCCCGGGCGATGATGTAGAGGATCTCATCCCCGTCGATGATGTAACCAGTGCTGTCCACCATCACCAGACGGTCGCCGTCACCGTCGAAGGCGACGCCGAGATCTGCCTTGCATTCCTGGACCTTGGCGGCCAGCGCCTCCGGTGCGGTGGAACCGACGCCGTCATTGATGTTGAGCCCATCCGGGCTGCAGCCGATGGCGATGACTTCGGCACCCAGCTCGCGGAAGACGGAAGGGGCGATGTGGTAGGTGGCACCATGACCGCAATCCACCACCATTTTCAGCCCTTCCAGGCTCAGATTGGAGGGGAAGGTGCTCTTGCAGAATTCGATGTAGCGACCAGCCGCATCATCGATGCGCTGCGCCTTGCCAAGCTCCGCGGACTCCACGCACTTGAGTTCGTTGTCGAGCTCGGCTTCGATGGCCAGCTCGACATCATCGGGCAGCTTGGTGCCGTCGGCGGAGAAGAACTTGATGCCGTTGTCGTAATAGGGGTTGTGGGATGCACTGATGACGATGCCGGCTTCGGCACGGAAGGTGCGAGTCAGGTAGGCAACTGCCGGGGTGGGCATGGGTCCCATTAATATGGCTTTGAGACCGGCGGCGGAGAGCCCCGCCTCCAGTGCCGACTCCAGCATGTAACCGGAGATACGGGTATCCTTGCCGATCAGCACCTTCTTGGTCCCTTTCTTGGAGAGCACCTTGCCGGCGGCCCAGCCCAGTTTCATGACGAAATCCGGGGTGATCGGGTATTCACCCACCTTGCCGCGCACGCCGTCGGTGCCGAAGTACTTTCTGGTCATTGTCTGTTTCTCGTTTTTCTATTTGGATATGAAATCTTGTCCCGTCATGGTCATCCAGCCTGTACGCAAGACATCCATGGTGGCCCGCACGTCGTGCACCCGGATGATCCTGGCGCCATGTTGCAACCCGATCAGGGCACAGGCCAGACTACCAGCCAACCGCTCGGCTACCGGGCGGTCAAGCAGGTTGCCTATCATAGACTTTCGTGACATGCCCACCAAGAGCGGAAGTTGGTAATCGAGCAGTGACGCCTGCTGGGCCAGCAGCTGATAGTTGTGCGCCAGCGTCTTGCCAAAGCCATAGCCTGGATCCAGTACCAGATGCTCACGCGGGATACCGGCCCCCAGACAAGCGGCAATCCGCTCGTCAAAGAAGGCTCTCACCTCCCCCACCAGATCGTCATAGTGCGGCTCCACCTGCATGGTACGGGGCTGCCCCTGCATGTGCATGAGGCATACCGGTACGCCAGCCTCGGCGGCTGCGCCCAGCGCTCCCGGCTCTTGCAGAGCGCGGACATCATTGATGAGGTGACCACCTGCAGCACAACCCTCCCGCATGACAATAGCCTTGGAGGTATCGAGGGAGATCATCACATCCAGCTCGGCGACCATGCGCTCCACCACGGGGATGACCCTGTCCAGCTCCTCCTGCTCGCTGACGTCGGGGGCGCCAGGGCGGGTCGACTCGCCACCAATATCGATAAGGGTGGCCCCATCGGCCACCATGTCGCGGACATGACCCAACGCCAGATCGATCTGCTTGAAGCGGCCACCATCTGAAAAGGAGTCCGGCGTCACATTGAGAATGCCCATGACATGGGGACGGTCGAGAGAAAGGGTACGTCCCTTGCTGATTAACTGCATTGCTTCAACTACCTCCAACAAGAACGGCAAACTCTTCGTGCAAAGAAAAACCCCGGGCAAGCCCGGGGTTTGTATCATGGCAACTTATTTGGCCGGGACATCGTTCGCCTTGTCGATGTCACTCAGAGGTGCATTGCCCTCTTCAGCCGGCGCCTTGCCCTCCGGCCCGTTGTTCACGCTGGCACCACCTTGCGGGGTGTCACCATGCTCATCATGCCAGTTGCTGGGAGCACGGACTTCGCGACGCGCCATCAGATCATCGATCTGCTTGGCATCGATGGTCTCGTACTTCATCAATGCATCTTTCATGGTGTGCAGCACATCCATGTTGTCCAGCAGGATCTGCTTGGCACGATCGTAGTTGCGATCGATGACCTGCTTGACCTCTGCATCGATGATGCGGGCGGTATCGTCAGACATGTGCTTGGCCTTGGCCATGCTGCGGCCGAGGAAGACTTCACCATCCTCTTCTGCGTAAAGCATGGGGCCGAGACGCTCGGACATGCCCCACTGGGTGACCATCTTGCGGGCGATGTCGGTGGCACGTTCGATGTCGTTGGATGCACCGGTCGATACCTTCTCGGCACCGTAGATCAACTCTTCCGCCAGACGACCGCCATACAGGCTGGAGATCATGGACTCCAGATGCTGCTTGGAGTGGCTCCAGCGGTCCTGCTCCGGCAGGTACATGGTCACACCCAGCGCACGGCCGCGCGGAATGATGGAGACCTTGTAGACAGGATCATGATCCGGCACCACGCGACCAATGATGGCGTGACCCGCTTCGTGATAGGCCGTCATCTCCTTCTCGGACTCTTTCATCACCATGGAGCGACGTTCTGCCCCCATCATGATCTTGTCCTTCGCCTTTTCGAACTCCAGCATGGAGACCACTCGGCGGCTCTCGCGAGCAGAGAAGAGGGCAGCCTCGTTCACCAGGTTGGCCAGATCGGCACCGGAGAAACCAGGGGTACCACGGGCAATCAGCGCCGGATTGACGTCATCCGCCAGCGGTACCTTGCGCATATGCACTTTCAGGATCTGCTCACGACCGCGAACATCCGGCAAGCCGACCACGACCTGGCGGTCGAAACGACCCGGACGCAGCAGCGCAGGATCCAGAACGTCGGGACGGTTGGTGGCGGCGATGACGATGATGCCTTCGTTGCCTTCGAAACCATCCATTTCAACCAGCATCTGGTTCAGGGTCTGCTCACGTTCATCGTGACCACCACCCAGACCGGCGCCACGCTGGCGACCGACCGCATCGATCTCATCGATGAAGATGATGCAGGGGGAGGATTTCTTGGCCTGTTCGAACATGTCACGCACCCGGGAGGCACCGACACCCACGAACATTTCCACGAAATCCGAACCCGAGATGGTAAAGAACGGCACCTTGGCCTCGCCTGCAATGGCCTTGGCCAGCAAGGTCTTACCGGTACCGGGAGGACCTACCAACAGGACGCCGGTCGGGATCTTGCCACCCAGCTTCTGGAATTTGGTCGGGTCACGCAGATAGTCGACCAGCTCCTTGACCTCTTCCTTTGCCTCGTCACAACCGGCTACGTCGGCGAAGGTAGTCTTGATCTGATCTTCGCTCATCAGGCGAGCCTTGCTCTTGCCGAACGACATGGCACCCTTGCCACCACCGCCCTGCATCTGACGCATGAAGAAGACCCAGACACCGATCAACAACAGCATCGGGAACCAGGAGATGAAGATGGACGTGATCAGGGACGGTTCTTCCGGCTTCTCACCCATCACCTTGACGTTATGGTTGAGCATGTCGTTGAGCAGTTGGGGATCCGGCGCAGGAATGATGGTGGTGAAACGTTCACCGGTGCGCTTGACGCCATTGATGACCTTGCCATCCATCCGCACTTCACGGATCTGCTCCTGGGTCACTTCTTTCACGAAGCTGGAATAGTCCAGCTGGCGACTGGTGGTATCGCTGGGGCTGAAGCTATTGAATACCGACATCAGCACGACGGCGATGACCAGCCACAGGATTAGGTTTTTCGCCATGTCACTCAAATCAATGACCTCGCAGACTGACAGTTAACGATGAGGGTTAGGGTACTACAGTTTAAAACCGGTAGCCACAATGTAGACTTCTCGTGAACGGGCACGGGACGAGTCTGGTTTTCGAATCTTGACGACAGAGAAAAGTCTACGTATTTCATTGAGATAGGCATCAAACCCCTCCCCCTGGAACACCTTGACTACAAAACTGCCATTACTGCTCAGGACCTGATTGCACATGTCCAGCGCCAGTTCCACCAGGTACATGGCACGGGCCTGATCCACCTGCTGGGTGCCGCTCATGTTGGGTGCCATGTCCGACATGACGACATCCACCTTGTCGGGGCCGACTCGCTCCAGCAAGGCGCCGAGTACAGTTTCCTCCCGAAAGTCCCCTTGCAGGAAATCGACACCGGCAATGGAATCCATCGGCAAAATATCGCACGCAATGACGCGCCCCTTGTCACCAACCTGGTCGATGGCAAATTGGGACCAGCCACCGGGAGCAGCCCCCAGGTCCACTACCGTCATCCCCGGCTTGAGCAGCCGGTCTTTGCCCTGGATCTCATCGATCTTGAAAACGGCGCGAGAGCGCAGTCCCAACTTCTGGGCTTTCTTGACGTATTGGTCGTCGAAATGTTCTTTTAACCAGCGGGTTGAACTGGGGGAACGTTTTTTCTGGGTCATGATTGTCGACTTTAAAAAACCACAAGGGTTATTAGTATTAAGGGCTAAGTGGGGGTAGAATACGCCCCTTTCAACCCTGACTTATGAAGAAATTGCCATGATTCTCAACAATAAACAGAAACAGTACCTCAAGGGCCTGGCCCACAGTCTGAAGCCGGTCGTCCTGCTGGGACAACACGGTCTGACCGAAGGGGTGCTGGCCGAGATCGATCTGGCCCTGAACCACCACGAGCTGATCAAGGTTAAGGTTGCGTCTGAAGATCGTGAGATGAAACAGCTGGTGATGGATGCCATCGTTCGCGAGACCGGCTCCATCAAGGTACAGAGCATGGGCCATGTACTGACCATCTACCGTCAGGCCAAAGAGCCCAAGATCCAGTTGCCGCGCAAGTAACAGGAAAGAGCATTCGCTCTTTCCTTCATTTCCCTTCTTCCCAAGTCGCTTGCCAAAATAGTGGTCAGGCCCTTAACCTGCGATGAATAGTCGCGGACACCCACTATGGACAAGCATCAGCTCCTCACCGATGAAGAACTGGCCATGCTGCGGGACCTGGGAAACGATGAAGACATTGCCACCAGCCAATACCTGCGCGGCACCCTGCCCCTTCCTCTCCAAAGCCTGTTGCAGCGAGCTAAGCCTCTGACACTCGAAGCCCGCATCGCCGGCTACCAATTGCGTTTCCCGCTCCACTGCACCCAGGCAGAGGAGGGCCACACCGAGCTGCGCATCGCCGCGCCGACCATTACCGAGCTGGGTTCGCCCCATCTGCGCGCCTGGCGACTCGACGAAAAGGCCGTGCTCTGCACCGAAGACGCGGAGTACGAGGTATACAGCCTCTCCCTTGGCGGTCTCATCGTGGCCGGTTTGCCGGACTCCTCTGCCAAGGGAGATCCACTTGGCGGATACCTTCGCATCGAGGGTCTCCCTCCCCTGGCCATGACAGGCACCCTCATCAGGCACGTGGATGCCAATCAACATCACCATGACTGGGCCGTCCAGTTCCGACTGGGCAAGGAGGATCAGGAACAGTTGCGGGACTGGCTCTTCCAGCGCCACCAGGACGCCTTCGTCCAGGCATATCAGGGTGACTAAAGACAACAGGGGAGCCCGGCTCCCCTGTCTCTTTCCCCGACGTTCAATCAGAGATAGGCAACTTCCAGGATCTCGTACTCCACATCGCCACCCGGCGTCTTGACGATGGCAACGTCATCCACTTCCTTGCCGATCAGGGCGCGGGCAATGGGGGAGTTCACGGAGATCATGTTCTGCTTGATGTCCGCCTCGTCGTCTCCCACGATGCGGTAGACCACTTCCTCTTCCGTTTCACTTTTGAGCAGGGTCACGGTTGCGCCGAAGATGACGCGGCCATTGTTGGCAATCTTGGTGACATCGATAATCTGGGCATTGGAGAGCTTGCCTTCGATTTCCTGAATGCGGCCTTCACAGAAACCCTGCTGCTCGCGGGCGGCATGGTATTCGGCATTTTCTTTCAGATCGCCATGTTCACGGGCATCAGCAATCGCTTCGATAATCTGGGGACGCAGCTCGGTCTTGAGATAATCGAGCTCTTGACGCAGCTTTTCAGCGCCGCGAACAGTCATCGGAGTATGATTCATAGTCGAAACCTGGGTTGCTTTATAAAGAGAAGCTGCGGCAATCAAAAGAGAGCCGCAGCTGTCGGTTCGGATGGGGCATCTTAATATGAAGCCGCCACAAAATCCATGTCAGCCCCTGCGAGCGGGATCCCGCTTTGGGCCAGCGTTACTTGGATTCCGAGACGCCAAGCGGAGCCGACACCGTCGGTTTGCCCTGCATGATGGCGATCTCGACACGTCGGTTCATGCGCCGATTCTCCGGGCTGTTGTTGGGCACCAGCGGCTGGGAATCCGCCATCCCTTGTACCACCAGACGATTGCCGTCAAAACCGGGCACCTTGATCATCTGGTGGGCCACCGCCACCGCCCGCTGGGATGAAAGCTCCCAGTTGGACTGGAACAACTCGTCCTCGGTGGCCACATTGTCGGTGTGGCCGGAGACGGTGATCTCCCCCGGCACATCCTTGAGCAGCGCAGCCACCTTGCGGATCACCGGCCAGAACTGGGGTTGCAGGAAGGCGGATCCCGCCGGGAACGCCGCTTTCTCGCGAATGCGAATGATGATCTGCTGACCCAGCGCCTCTATCTCGATGGCCCCATCCTGGATCTGGGCCTGCATCTGCTCCGCCAGTGCCTTGGCCAGGGTGTTGGACTGTTCCTGCGCCTTCTGGGCCTCCTGGGCGGTATCGCCGCCGCTCTGCTGACCTTCGGTCTTGTCATGTCCACCCGCCTTGTCCGCATCCCCTGGCTGGAAATCCAGCTCGGTCTGGGTCATGTCGATGGTCTGCTGCATGATGGTGTCAATAGGCGTCGGCTCGGGGCGACCAGGACGAAACTCCTGGGCGATGACCGAGGTTCCCTTGGGAATATCCTTGACCTCCAGGATGTTCTGCACCCCGAACGCCTTCTCCATGGAACCGGCGATCTGCTTGAACTTCTGCACATCCATCTCGGCAAAGGAGAGCAAGAGCACGAAGAAGCACATCAGCAGGGACATGAGATCCGCGAAGGTTCCCATGTAACCGGGCAATCCGGGAGGCGGGCACTTGCACTTTGCCATCTGCGCGCTCCTATTCGGTCCCGTTGTTGCGTTTGGACTGATTCAGGTAGTTCTGCAACATGGCCTGGATCACCCTCGGGTTCTGTCCATCCTGGATCCCCATGATGGCGTCGAGGATCAGGGTGCGGCTCAACTGTTCCTCGCCACTGCGCAGTTCCAGCTTGTCCGCGATGGGGATGGCAATCATGTTGGCCTCGATGGCGCCATACAGGGTCGTCAGCAAGGCCACCGCCATGGCCGGACCGATGGATTTGGGGTCGCTCATGTTGGCCAGCATGGCCACCAACCCCACCAGGGTACCGATCATGCCCATGGCCGGACCGAGATCCCCCAGGGAGCGGAACACCTTGATGGCCGTGGCGTGACGCTCGGACGTCAGTTCGATGTCCTTCTCCATCACCGCACGCACCACGTCGGCATCATGGCCGTCCACCAGCATGTCGATGCCCTTCTTCATGAAGGTATTGGGGATCTCCGCCGCCTCCAGAGCCAGAAAGCCCCCCTTGCGGGCCGCATCCGCCAGTTCCACCGCCTTGGTGATGAGATCGTCGAGCTTGTCCCCCTTGTACATGAAGGCCTTGCCCGCGACCTTGAAGGCCATCAGAAACTGACCGAGGTTGAACTTCATCATGCAGATGAACACGGACCCCAGTATGGTGATGTAGACCGATGGCATGTCCACATACATGCTCATGGGGCCGCCCAGCAACATGCCGTACACCACGACCCCGAACCCCAGCACTAAGCCTATCAGACTCCCTAAATCCACATCCCTACTCCTGTCGCCGAACGTGCCGTCTAATTATATTGCGTTGAATTTTCTGCTATTGCTTCCCCGGCAGCAAGCCCGGTACACCGCAATCGCCGATCGGCAATGCGTGGTTGCATGCCCGTTCTTATCGGCCATGGTCAGGATTGTTTGAGGACGCCGCGTTTTTCTGCCTCCCCCCTGTGGCCGGTCGATGTTAAGATGAGCCGTTTTTTTCAATCCCCGAGGATGGACATGGCCAGTAAAAAAATCGACCGTCTGAGTTTTGATGCCACCCTGGAAGAGCTGGAAACCATAGTGCATCAACTCGAACAGGGCTCGCTCCCCCTCGAGGAGGCACTCAAACAATTCGAACAGGGCATCCATCTGGTGCGCGCCGGCCAGCAGAAGCTGGAACAGGCCGAGCAGAAGATCCAGATCCTCCTGACCCAGGCCGATGGCAGCGAGCAAGCGGTCCCCTTTCGAGCAGAACAAGGAGAGGAGTGAGTGACCCTGGACGATTTCTCCCGCCTGCATCGGCGCCGCATCGACGATTGCCTCTCGGCACAGCTTGACGCCCTGCCCGCCATGGCGCCACGTTTGCGGGACGCGATGAAATACGGCCTGCTGCTCGGTGGAAAACGGGTGCGCCCCTTCCTGGTCTATGCCGTCGGCGAGATGCTGGGGGTCAAGAGCGAACTGCTGGATGGCCCCGCCGCCGCCGTGGAGTGCATTCACGCATACTCCCTCCTGCACGACGACTTGCCCGCCATGGACGACGACGACCTGCGTCGTGGTCAGCCCACCGTACACAAGGCCTTCGATGAAGGCACAGCCATCCTGGCGGGCGATGCCCTGCAGACCCTGGCGTTTTCCATTCTGGCCGACCACCCCATGCCCGATACATTGATGGCCAACCGGGTGCGGATGCTGAGTGCCCTGGCCCGCGCGTCCGGCTATCTCGGCATGTGCGGCGGTCAGGCACTGGATCTGGACGCCGAAGGGCGCCGGATCAGCCTCGCCGAGCTGGAGCAGGTGCACCGCCACAAGACCGGGGCCCTCATCGAGTGCGCCGTGACCCTCGGCGCCCTGTGCAAGGCTGACGTGGAACCCGCCACCCTCACCGCCCTGCAAACCTATGCCGCCGCCATCGGACTCGCCTTCCAGGTGCAGGACGACATCCTCGACATCACGGGCGATACCGCCACCCTGGGCAAGCCGCAAGGCTCGGATCTGGCGCTGGAAAAGAGTACCTATCCGGCCCTGCTCGGACTCGACAATGCCCGTGAGCTGGCTCGCGAACTGCATGACAAGGCCTTAACAGCCCTGCAATCCTTGCCCTACAATACCGACATTCTGGAAGCGTTTGCCGATTACATCATCGAGCGAACCCACTAAACGCTGGATAACAGTAACAATATGAGCGTTGATATTAGCGATTTCCCCAACCTGGCCCTCGCGGACACGCCGGTCGATTTGCGATCCCTCCCCTTCGAGCGGCTGCCCGTGGTGTGCAACGAGCTGCGCGAGTATCTGCTGCGCTCGGTGAGCCGCTCCAGCGGCCACTTCGCCTCCGGCCTTGGCACCGTCGAGCTGACGGTCGCCCTGCACTATGTCTACAACACCCCCTTCGATCGGCTGGTGTGGGACGTAGGCCACCAGGCCTATCCCCACAAGATCCTGACCGGACGACGGGAGCGCATTCACACCATTCGCCAGAAAGATGGCCTGCACCCCTTCCCCTGGCGGGAAGAGAGCGAGTACGACGTGCTCAGCGTGGGCCACTCCAGCACCTCCATCGGAGCGGCGCTCGGCATGGCGGTGGCGGCCGAGAGCGAAGGGCTTGGCCGCAAGGTGGTCGCGGTCATCGGTGATGGCGCCATCACCGCCGGCATGGCCTTCGAGGCCCTCAATCACGCCGGCGACGTCCACAAGGACATGCTGGTGGTGCTCAACGACAACGAGATGTCCATCTCCGAGAACGTGGGAGCCCTGAACAATCACCTCGCCAGGCTGATGTCCGGCAAGCTCTACACCACGATTCGCGAGGGGGGCAAGAAGGTGCTGGCGGGTCTGCCGCCGGTCAAGGAGCTCGCCAAGCGGGCCGAGGAGCACCTCAAGGGCATGGTGGTGCCCGGCACCCTGTTCGAGGAGTTCGGCTTCAACTACATCGGCCCCATCGACGGTCACGACATCCATGCCCTGGTCGAAACCCTGCGCAACATGCGCAACCTCAAGGGTCCCCAGCTGCTGCACGTCAAGACCAAGAAGGGCAAGGGCTACGAGCCGGCGGAAAAAGATCCCATCGGTTATCACGCCGTCCCCAAATTCAACCCGGATGACTGTGCCCTGCCCAAGAGCGCCGGTGGCAAACCCACCTTCTCCGCCATCTTCGGTCAGTGGCTGTGCGATATCGCCGCCAAGGACGAGCGCGTGGTCGGTATCACCCCCGCCATGCGCGAAGGCTCCGGTCTGGTGAAATTCAGCCAGCAATATCCGGATCGCTACTTCGATGTGGCCATCGCCGAGCAACATGCGGTCACCTTCGCCGCCGGTCTCGCCATCGCCGACCAGAAACCCGTGGTCGCCATCTATTCGAGCTTCCTGCAGCGGGCCTATGACCAGCTGATCCACGACGTGGCGCTGCAGAACCTGCCGGTGCTGTTCGCCATCGACCGGGCCGGTCTGGTGGGGGCCGACGGCCCGACCCATCAGGGGGCGTTCGACATCAGCTTCCTGCGCACCGTGCCCAACATGGTGGTGATGACCCCGTCCGACGAGAACGAGTGCCGTCAGATGCTCTACACCGGCTATCTGTGCAACGGGCCAGCGGCGGTGCGCTACCCTCGTGGCAGCGGCACCGGTATCCAGGCCGAGAGCGAGATGCAGGCCCTGCCCCTCGGCAAGGGACGTGTCGTTCGTGAGGGCAAGGGGACCGCCATCCTGGCGTTCGGCACCCTGCTGCAACAGGCCAGAGCAGCCGCAGAGGCGCTCGATGCCACCCTGGTGGACATGCGCTTCGTCAAACCCATGGACGAGGCGCTGGTGCTCTCTCTGGCCGCCTCCCACGATCAGTTCGTCACCCTCGAGGACAACGCCGTCATGGGCGGTGCAGGCTCTGCGGTGAACGAGCTGCTGATGGGCTGCAAGCAGTGCAAACCGGTGCTCAACCTCGGCCTGCCGGACCGCTTCATCGAGCAGGGCACCCAGGATGAGATCTACGCCCTGCTGGGGCTGGACAGCGTGGGCATTCAGACCCGCATCGAGAGCTGGCTGCAGGCCTGACAAGGGTTATCGCAAGCAACAAAAAAGGGCGCCTGATGGCGCCCTTTTTTGTTATTCACTGTGCCAGACCAACCCTGTTCAGATACTGTCGCGAGAAGGCCGTCAACAAGGTTACAAGCCGCTCAGGAACCGAGACATACATGAGCACTCCTTGATTCCACATAAGCGAGCAGCACATGAACCTTGATCACGGCCTCGCAGCCAGTTCGTGGAGAGGTTTATCAGCCCTTGTAGATCTTCGGGTTGAACACATCCCGCAGCCAGTCACCCAGCAGGTTGATCACCAGCACCAGCACCACCAGGCAGAGACCCGGGAAGGCGGTGATCCACCAGGAGCCAGAGAAGATGTAGTTGAAACCCACGCTGATGAGCGACCCCAGGGACGGTTGATCAACCGGCATCCCCAGACCCAGGAAGGAGAGGGCCGCCTCGCTCATGATGGCGTTCGCCACCTGCACGGTGGAGATGACCAGGATGGGGGACAGGCAGTTCGGCAGAATGTGGCGGAACATGATGCGCGGGGCGCGGAACCCCATCACCTGAGCCGCTTCCACATACTCCTTCTTCTTCTCCGCCAGCACGGAGGCGCGCACCGTCCGGGCATACTGGGGCCACTCGGCGATACCGATGATCACCACCAGCATCAGGATGGCGAACTTCGAGTAGAACTCGGAGCCAAAGGTCGCCTGGAAGATGGCGGAGATGATGATCGCCACCATCATGGTGGAGAACGACAGCTGCACATCGGCAAAGCGCATCAGCAGGTTGTCGATGCGACCACCAAAGTAACCGGCCATCAGACCGATGACGATACCGAGCACCAGCTGCAGCCCCACCGCGAACAGACCAATGGTCAGCGAGATGCGGGCGCCATAGAGGATGGTGCTCCAGATGTCGCGTCCCTGGTTGTCGGTCCCGAGCCAGAAGCGGGCCTCGCCCCCTTCCAGCCAGGAGGGGGGCAGCTCCGCATCCATCAGATCGAAGCTGGTCTGGTCATAGACGTTGTGCGGTGCGATCCAAGGTGCCAGCAGGGCCGCCAGCACGAAGACCACAAACACCGCAAAGCTGAACATGGCTACCTTGTCCCGCAGGAAGTAGTAGACGATGTCGGAATTTTTGAAGCGTGCCCAACGGCTTGGGCTTGCAGTTACAGCGTTAGTCATCTGTTACCCCTTGGCGGTCAGGTTGACGGTCGGGTTGATCAACCCGTAGAGCAGGTCGACCAGGGTATTGGTCACCACGAAAATGAGGCCGACGAAGATGACGTAGGCGGTGATCAGCGGCGTATCGACCCGGTGGATCGCCTCAAGGAAGAGGAAGCCGGTCCCCGGCCACTGGAACACACTTTCGGTCAGGATGGTGTAGGCCACCATGGTCCCGATCTGCACACCGCCCACCGTGATGACCGGCAGCATGGTGTTCTTCAGGGCGTGCTGGTAGTAGACCTTGTTGTTGTCCAGCCCCTTGGCACGGGCAAACTTGACGTACTCGGAGGAGAGCTGCTCCAGCATCTCCGAGCGCACCAGCCGGATGAACAGCGGCAGCATGATGGAGGAGAGGGAGACCGCAGGCAGCACCAGGTGCAGGATACCGTCCCAGGTGAAGAAGCCCGACTCCCAGCCCAGCAGGTTGTAGGTCTCGCCACGGCCATAGGCCGGCAGCCAGCCCAACTGGATGGAGAAGAGGTACATCAGCATGATGGCGGTCAGGAAGACCGGGATCGAGATGCCGATGCTGCTCACCGCCATGATGACCTTGGTGAGGATGCTGCGCGGTCTTATCGCCGAATAAACCCCCAGCGGAATGGAGACCACGACGATGATGAGCGCGGCGGCAAACACCAGCTCAAGGGTAGCCACCAGCTTGTCGAGGATAACCTCGAGGGCTGGTCGCTTGAAGAAATAGGAAGTGCCCAGATCCCCGTGTACCGCGTTCTTCAAGAAGCGGCTGTATTTCACGAGGAAGGGATCATTGAGTCCCATCTTGTCGCGCAGCTCCTGGCGCACGGACTCGGAGACGGATTGTCCCACCAGCTCGCGCAGCGGATCCCCCAGGTTGTCCTGGATGGAGAAGGCGACCAGGCTGATGACGAACATCACTATCACGGCCTGATAGAACCGTTTCAGCAGGAATGTAAACATGCTTGTCCTTCTACGTGGCCTGTGTCTTGGCACAGGCTTCTGTTAATGGCGGGGCAACCATGGGTGCCCCGCCGGGTCCTTCCTTAAACGCTTCGCTTACTTGTTGACCACCAGGTCACCCAGATAAGGGAAGTTCATCACGTTGACCACCGGCTTGATGTCGACGTTCTTCTTGGCGCCATAGGCCAGGTCTTCCCAGTGCAGCGGCACATAGGCGGCGTCGTCGATCAGCATGGCTTCCACCTTCTGCAGGATGGCGGCACGCTTGGCAGGATCGGTCTCGGTGTTGGCTTCCATCACCATCTTGTCAGCTTCCGCGTTGGCATAACCGCCGCAGTTGTACTGACCCATGCCGGTCTTGGCATCCTTGGTGAAGGTCAGGAACTCGAAGAAGTTCGCACTGTCTTCGGTGTCGGAGTGCCAGCCTATCAGCTGCATGTCAGCGGCGCACTTGTCAAACTCCGGCCAGTACTGGGCCACCGGCATGGTCTTCAGATCCACCTTGATGTTGATCTTGGACAGCATGGCGGAGACGGCCTGGGCAATCTTGACGTCGTTGACGTAGCGGGCAGCCGGGGAGATGAAGCTCATCTTGAAGCCCTTCTCGTAACCGGCTTCCTTCATCAGCTCCTTGGCCTTGGCCAGATCATACTGGGGCTTGAGCGCCTCGTTGTAGCCTGCGTAGCCTTTCGGGCTCAGCTGGCCGGCCGGGGTACCGAAGCCCTTGTTGATCTTGTCGACGATGCCCACCTGGTTGATGGCGTAGTTGATCGCCTGGCGCACGCGCTTGTCTTTCAGCGCCGGGTTGGTGTTCTGGTTCAGCTCGATGATGATGGCACGGGTACCGGACAGGGTGACCAGCTGGGAATCCTTGCCGTTCTTCACGCGCTCCAGATCGTTCGGGGCAACCGGGTAGATCATGTCCACGTCGCCGCCCAGCAGGGCTGCAACACGGGTGGCGTCTTCCTTGATCGGTACCACGGTCAGGTTTTCGACGTTGCCCTTGGAGGCCTTGTCCCAGTAGTTGGCGTTGCGCACGTATTCCAGCTTCACGCCCTGCTCGCGGAACTTGACGCTGAACGGACCGGTACCGGAGACATTGGTAGAGGCGAAGGAGTCACCGTTCTTCACGATCTCGGCCTTGTCCTTGCCCGCCTCTGTCTTGCCGCTATAGAACTTGGAGTCCATCGGGAAGATGTAGGTGACGGTCTGCAGCACCAGCGGGAACGGCTTGGCGGTGACGAGATCCACGGTGAAATCATCCACCTTCTTGGCTTCGGCGATGGGGTCGAAGATCGCCTTGAAGTCCGGGGAGGCCTTCAGACGGTTGACGGTCCATACCACGTCATCGGCGGTGAAGTCGTTGCCGGAGTGGAACTTCACACCCTTGCGCAGGTGGAAACGGACGGTCTTGTCGTCGATGCGCTCATACTTCTCGGCCAGACGCGGCTCGAACTGCAGATCCTGGGTGTAACGCATCAGGGGGTCGAACACCAGGTGAGACATCTCCAGGGTCTGACCGGAGAGCTGCTCCTGCGGGTCCAGCGAGGTGGCGTCGGACGCGACGGCGACCTTGATGTCGGCAGCAGAAACGTTGAACGCGAGACCAGCGGCGAACAGCGCCATGGCGATCTTGGATAATCCTTTCTTCATGTCTTTCTCCATGCTTTTGGCTTTTTATTGACAGACAAACCGGCGAACCGGTGCTTTCCTAGCTTGCGATTTCCAGCCCCTCGCGGGACATTCCCTTGAATTCCGGCATGAGGGAGATCAGCTTGCGGCTGTACTCATGCTCGGCATTGGTGAACAGTTTCTCGGTCTCGGCCACTTCCACCAGATGACCGTGCTGCATCACACCGATGCGGTCGCACATCTGGCGGATGACCGGCAGATCGTGACTGATGAACAGCATGGTGAGCCCAAGCTCCTGTTGCAAGTCTTTGAGCAGGTTGAGGATCTGGGCCTGCACCGAGACATCCAGCGCCGAGGTGGGCTCGTCGCAGATGAGGAAGCGCGGGCGGGTCGCCAGGGCGCGGGCAATGGAGATGCGCTGGCGCTGACCACCGGAGAACTCGTGGGGATACTTGACCCCGGCGCCGCGGCCCAGGCCCACGTGATCCAGCAGGTCCCCGACGATCTGCTCTATCTGCCGCTCGCTCTCGGCGAGGCGGTGGAAGCGGATCGGCTCGGCGATGATGTCACGCACCTTCATGCGCGGGTTCATCGAAGAGTACGGGTTCTGGAACACCATCTGCATCTGGCGGCGCAGGGGGCGACGCTCGTGCTCCCCTTTCAGGGCGGTGAGATCGATACCCTCGAAGACAATCTTGCCGGTATCGGGCGGATAGAGCCCGGTGATGGCACGGGCGATGGTGGATTTGCCGGAGCCCGACTCCCCCACCAGACCGAAGGTCTCACCCTCGAAGATCTCGAAGCTGATGTTGTTGCAGGCCCGCACGTACTGGCGGCGGCTCGGGAAGATGGAATCCTTGGTGACGAACTTCAGATCCACGTTCTCCACCCGCAGCAGCGCGCCTTCATAGGTGCGCTCGTCCTGACTCTGGCCGAGCCAGTGGGTTTTGAGATCGATGCTGGTATCCGCCGCACCGGCATCCTCGATATAGGAGACCAGGGGGAAGCGCACCAGCTTCACATCCGAGCGGGGAACCGCCGAGATGAGGCTGCGGGTATAGGGGTGATTGGGGCGGCCCAGTACCTGTTCCGTGGTGCCGAACTCCACCAGATCGCCGCGGTACATCACCGCCACCTTGTCGGTGACGTTGGAGACCACCCCCATGTCATGGGTCACCAGCATGCAGCCTACCTGGCGCTCTTTGCACAGGTTGCGGATGAGCTGGAGGATCTGATCCTGGATGGAGACGTCCAGCGCCGTGGTCGGCTCATCGGCGATGATGAGCTCGGGATCCCCGGAGAGGGCGATGGCGATCACCACCCGCTGGCGCATGCCACCGGAGAACTGGTGAGGATACTGCTTGATGCGCACGTCCGGGTTCGGGATCCCCACCGCCCCCATCAGCTCGAGGGCCTTGGCAAAGGCCGCCTCGCGGGACAGGTCGGTGTTGGCGAGGATGGTCTCCACCAGCTGCTGCTCCACGGTGAACAGCGGGTTGAGGGAGGTCATGGGATCCTGGAAGATGAAACCGATGCGCGAGCCGCGAATGGCCCGCATCTCGTTCTGGCTCTTCCCGGAGATGAGCTCGCCGTTGAGGTAGATGTCACCACGGGCGATGCGACCGGGCGGGCTCAACAGATCGATGACGGCGTTGCCGATAGTGGATTTGCCAGCGCCGGACTCACCGACGACGCCGACGATCTCGCCCTTTTCAACAGAAAAAGAGAGATCCTTGACCGCGGCAAGCACCCCGTAGCGGGAGGGGTACTCGATCCGCAAGTTTTTGACTTCAAGCAAGGACATGGTTACCTCTGCGGGGGACATCCGTCCCAAATAATTCGTCCGTAAATCAGCCGCAGATGCTGGTTGTGCCTTGGTACTGCTCGAGAGCCGTTGTTGTGTAATTAACGCTCAATCCATGAGGCAGCCAAACCAGCGATCCGGGCGGGTTTTTTGCATTTTTTTGGAATAACCCGCGAGTAAGTTAGTCGGTTTGCCCGCGGGTGTAAATGATCCAGTTATACAATTTCGCAATACTTTGCCCAGAGAATGCCGGCACCCTGGGGTTAAAATGTCGATAAAAGTCACATTACCAGAGATTACGCTGGCAATGCGAGACCATCAACCAATTATGTTTCAACAAAATAGCAACAAACCATCTTATTCACTATCAGCATTATGCTGACCAGCCTCGAATGAGTAGTGAATATTTATGTGAAATGATTTTTTGACGGCAGCATATCCGGAGTAAGGAAAAATAGGCAGAGCTAAATAGGGACAATGCAGAAGGATCAACCTGGGCCACAGGCCCGCCGGCACGGCAAGCCGGGAGGGATTGCATACAAAAAAACGCAGGCCCCTCAGGGCCTGCGTGTGCGGTGTGTCCGACCTCTTTGCAAGAGGAGAGGAGTGAAAAAACAGCGAGAGGGCGTTCGGGAGCCGCCTCCCCTCACCAGTGGGCAAGCAGTTGCATGCAGGCCAGGGCGAACAGGCCGGCGATGAGATCGTCCAGCATGATGCCAAGCCCGCCGTGAATGCGGCGATCGAACCAGGAGATGGGCCAGGGCTTGAGCACGTCGAACAGGCGAAACAGCACGAAGCCCGCCAGCACCCACTCCCAGCCAGCCGGGGCCGCAATCATGGTGACCCCGAATCCGATGACCTCGTCCCAGACGATAGCCCCGTGATCCGGCATCCCGATGGCGTCGGTGGCGCTCTGGCAGATGCGGATGCCCGCCACGAAACCCACCACCAGCAGGGTGATGAACCAAGAGGTCGGCAGCCCGCTCACCAAGAGATAGAGCGGGATGGCTGCCAGGGTCCCCATGGTGCCCGGCGCCTTGGGGGAGAGGCCGGAGCCAAACCCCACCGCCAGAAAGTGGAGCGGGTTTTTAAGGTTCAGCCGCGTCAGTTCGGGCTTTATCTTGAAAGACATCATGCGAAGTGATCCCAGCCCTTGAGGTGCAGTTCGACGGGTTGTTCGTCCTGCAGGTAGTCGATGCCAGGCTCCCCGGCCAGGATGCGACCGATGCGGGTGAACTTCACGCCACAATTGGCCAGTGCCGTGTCCAGGGCACCGTGATGCTCCTGGGGCACGGTGAAGCAGAGCTCGTAGTCGTCGCCCCCGGCCAGGGCCAGTTGCCAGGCATCCATGGCCGGCACCGCATCCTGCAACACGGGGGAGAGGGGCAGCAGGTTGAGATCGATCTGGGCCCGCACGCCGGACGCCTTGAGGATGTGGCCGAGATCGGAGGCCAGGCCGTCGGAGAGATCCAGGGCGCTGCTGGCCAGCCCGCGCAGGGCCTGACCGGCCAGGATGCGGGGATGAGGATGGTCGAGGCGTGGCAGCACGGCCGCCAGCTGGTTCTCGTTGAGGGTGCGCTTGCCCAGCAGGTGGGAGAGCGCCAGGGCGGCATCTCCCAGGGTACCGGTCACGTAGACCCCGTCACCGGCCTTGGCGCCGCTGCGCATCAGGGCGCGACCTGCCGGGACCGATCCTTTCACCGAGACGGTGATGGAGAGGGGCCCGCGGGTCATGTCTCCCCCCACCAGCGCCACGTTGTAGTACTCGGCGAGCTCGAGGAACCCTTCGGCGAAACCGGCGACCCAGCGCTCGTTGATGGCGGGCAGGGTCAGGGCCAGGGAGACCCAGCGCGGCTCGGCCCCCATGGCGGCCAGATCGGAGAGATTGACCGCCAGCGCCTTGTAGCCGAGATCCACCGGATCCATGTCGGGGAAGAAGTGCACGCCGCTCACCAGGGTGTCCGTGCTCACCGCCAACTGGGCGTCGGGGGGCAGGGTCAGCAGGGCACAGTCATCTCCAGGGCCCATCACCACGTCCTTGCGGGCGTGGGGGACCTTGAAGTACTTCTCAATCAGCTCAAATTCACCCATACAGTAAAAAGCCAGCAATAAGCTGGCTCCTCTCTTAATTGCTGACGGACAGCAGGATCAGCGCTTGGGCAGCGTCTTGATCACCTTGTCCAGGACGCCGTTGACAAACTTGTGGCTGTCATCGGCGGCGAAAGCTTTGGCCAGCTCGATCGCTTCGTTGATCACCACGCGCGGCGGCACATCTTCACGACGGGTCAGCTCGTAGGTCGCCAGACGCAGGATCGCCTTGTCCACCATGTCCACTTCTTCCAGCGGACGGGAGAGGAAAGGCGCGAACACCTTGTCCAGCTCGTTGCAGTGGACCGCAACCCCGAACAGCAGATCGCGGAAATAGTTCAGGTCCACACCCTTGGTGTCCTGATCGATCTTGAACTGCTCTTCGATGTCGCCCACGTTGGCCTGGGTCATCTGCCACTGGTAGATGGCCTGAGTGGCACAATGGCGGGCCTTACGGCGCTCGGACGGTTTCAATGCATTTCTCCTCGTTACACGTCCAGTTGTTTCAGGACGTTGATCATTTCGAGCGCGCTCAGTGCAGCCTCTGCACCCTTGTTACCCGCCTTGGTACCGGCGCGTTCGATGGCTTGTTCAATGTTTTCGGTGGTCAGCACGCCGAAGGCAACGGGAATGTCGTATTCCATCATTACCTGGGCCAGACCCTTGCCGTTCTCGCTCGCTACCAGTTCGAAGTGGTAGGTACCGCCGCGGATGACGGTGCCGAGTGCGACGATGGCGTCGTATTGACCGCTCTTGGCCAGCTTCTTGGCCGCCAGGGGAATTTCGACGGCCCCCGGTACGCGCACCAGGGTCAGATTGCTCTCCTGGACCTGACCTTGACGCTTCAGCACGTCCAGCGCGCCGTTCACCAGGCTGTCATTGATGAAGCTGTTGAAACGGGCAACGACAATAGCAACACGCGCCTCGGGAGCGGCGATATTTCCTTCGATAATCTTCATTGGAAATCCTGTCTCTGTGCAATCAATTAGGGGCCGGGCTCAAAAGTGCACGCATTCTAGCACAACAGAGCCGCGACAAAAAACCATGGCCGCAACGGGCGGCCATGGTGATGAATTCAACCGTACGCAGCGCTTACTCGCCGACGTACTCCACCACTTCCAGACCAAAGCCACCGAGGGCATGGTACTTCTTGGGAGAGCTCAACAGGCGCATCTTGCCGACCCCCAGCGCCTTGAGGATCTGGGAACCGACGCCGACCCGGCGCGAGGTGCCCTGCCACTTGGCCCCTTCCGGCGCCAGCCCCTTGTCGGCGGCTTCAAAACCCTTGACCCTGGCCAGCAGCTCGGCGCCATGGGCTTCCGCCCCCAGGATCACCAGCACCCCGCCCTCGTCGGCGATGCGGGCCATGGATTTGGGCAGCGGCCAGCTGCGGGCGCTGTGGCGGTCGGTGAGCAGCAGATCGCTCAGCACGTCGTGCAGGTGCACCCGTACCAGGGTCGGCTGGTCGGCCTTCACGTCCCCTTTCTTCAGGGCGAAGTGCACCTGGTTGTCGATGGTGTCGCGGAAGGTGACGAGGTCGAACTCGCCGTATTCGGTGGGCAACTTGCACTCGGCCACCTTCTCTACCGTGGTCTCGTGCTGGTTGCGGTATTCGATAAGGTCGGCAATGGTGCCGAGCTTGATGCCGTGCTGCTCGGCGAAGATCTCGAGATCCGGGCGCCGGGCCATGGTGCCGTCTTCGTTGAGGATCTCGACGATGACGGAGGCTGGCTCGAAGCCGGCCAGCCGGGCCAGATCGCAGCCCGCTTCGGTGTGGCCGGCGCGGGTCAGCACACCGCCATCCTGCGCCATCAGCGGGAAGATGTGGCCGGGCTGCACCAGATCGGCGGCCTTGGCATGGGGCGCCACCGCAGCCTGCACGGTGACGGCGCGGTCGGCGGCGGAGATGCCGGTGGTCACCCCCTCCGCCGCCTCGATGGAGACAGTGAAGGCGGTGGAGAACTGGGCATTGTTGCGATCAACCATCAGCGGCAGCGCCAGCTGCTTGCAGCGATCCCGGGTCAGGGTCAGGCAGATGAGGCCACGACCGTAGCGCGCCATGAAGTTGATGTCTTCCGGGCGGACACAGGAGGCGGCCATGATCAGGTCCCCTTCGTTCTCCCTGTCTTCGTCATCCATCAGGATCACCATCTTGCCAGCCTTGATATCGGCAATGATTTCCTGGGTCGTGCTCAGCGCCATGGGCTACTCCATCAACATGCTTGGGGATTGAGCCAGTCGGCTCGACTTGATACTGCGTATTGTGCTCTAGATGGGGGCACGCGGCCCCGTTTCAATCCGCGCGGGATCACAGAACCGCGTTTTCCCGTCAAAACGGCTCACAAGAATCCGGACTGGGCCAGCTTTTCCAGGGTCAGGGTAGAGGCACTGCTCTCCTCGCGCTTGCCCGTCATCAGCCGCTCCAGATAGCGGGCTATCTGGTCCACCTCGAGGTTGACCCGGTAGCCGGGTTTCCAGCGGGCGATGGTGGTCTCCTGGGCGGTGTGGGGCACGATGGTCAGCCGGAAGAGATCCCCCTGAACCGCATTGACGGTGAGGCTGATGCCATCCACTGCAATGGAGCCCTTCTCGGCGATGTAGCGGGAGAGCTCCCCCGGCGCCTTGATCCAGTATTCGATGGCGCGGCCGCTGGACGATTTGCTCTTCACCTCGCCGATGCCGTCCACGTGGCCGGAGACCAGGTGGCCGCCGAGGCGGGAAGTGGGCATCAACGCCTTCTCGAGGTTGACCGGATCCCCCACCTTGGCGGCAGAAAAACCGGTGCGGGAGAGGGTTTCCAGGGAGACGTCGGCGGTATAGCTGTGATCCCCGAGCGCCACCACGGTGAGGCAGACGCCGTTGGTGGCGATGGAGTCGCCCAGCTTGACGTCACTGAAGTCCAGGGTCGGTGCGTGCACGGTGAGGGCCATGTCCTCCCCCTGGCGACGCAGCTCGGCCAGGGTTCCCACCGCTTCGATAATTCCGGTAAACATGCAGATCACCTTGCTGATGACGGGGGCGACGGATGCCCCCGTGAACATTGAAAAATCAGGCTATTTTCGCAGTGATGCGAATATCCTGGCCAAGCATGCGCACATCCTTGAGGTTGAGTTTGGGGGCCTGGAACAGCCGGGTCAGCCCCGGCAGATGGAACAGGCCACGTCCCTCATCCCCCATCAGTTTGGGCGCCTGATAGAGCACCAGCTCGTCCACCAGCCCCTTCTCCAGCAGGGCACCGCACAGCCGTGGCCCCGCCTCCACCAGTACCGAGTTGACGTTCTGTTTGGCCAGCAGCATGAAGAGGCTGACCAGATCCAGCTTGCCATCCAGCAGCGGCACCTCCAGCTGCTGCACCCAGGCGGGCCACTCACCGGATGCCTTGTGGCGGGCCAGCAGTACCGGGCTCTCGCTCTGGAACAGGGGCAGATCCGGGGTGAGCCGGTTTTGCGAATCCACGATGACCCGCAGCGGCTGGCGCAGGGTCTCTTTGGGATAGACCGCCTTGACCGAGGGGGGCAGCTCGTCCCAGCGCACGGTGAGGGAGGCGCCATCCGCCAGCACGGTTTCGGCGCTGGAGAGCACCGCATCGTGACGTGCCCGCAGCCGCTGCACGTCCCGGCGCGCCTCCGAAGAGGTGATCCACTGGCTCTCACCGCTCGCCATGGCGGTGCGACCATCCAGGCTCGCCCCCAGCTTGACCGTCACCAGCGGAAACGCGGTGCGCATCCGCTTGAAGAAACCGGGGTTGAGGGCCTCGGCTTCTGCGGCCAGCAGGCCGAAATCGGTCTTGATCCCCGCCTCGGAGAGCATCCGCAGGCCACGCCCGCCCACCTGGGGATTGGGATCCACCATGGCGGCGACCACCCGGGTCACCCCGGCCTTGATGAGCGCCTCTGCGCAGGGGGGCGTGCGACCATGATGGGAGCAGGGCTCCAGGGTCACATAGGCGGTGGCACCGCGGGCCTCTTCCCCTGCCGCGTGCAGAGCATAGACCTCGGCATGGGGCTCACCGGCCCGCTTGTGCCAGCCCTCCCCCACCACCACGCCGGCCTTCACCAGCACGGCGCCGACGCAGGGGTTGGGAGCCGTGGTGTAACGGCCGCGCCGGGCCAGTTCGAGGGCCCGGCTCATCCATTGGTAATCGTCTTGACTAAACATCCGGGCTCCTGTGTCCAGCAACCTGTCCCCCGTGGCACGGCCATCCGATGGGACAAGAAAATAGGGTGTACGCGCTTGCCGCACGCCTTCTCGGGCAGATCGGCCATGGCATCTGACGCCATGGCGACGGGCACACACATCGCAGGATGCGGCCGCACGCCCTCATACTTTTTCACCAGTGCAACGATGCGCTATCTAGATGTCTCACTGGTGTAACAACTGGCGCTGCCGCAACGGCAGCCCCTCTCTTATTCACATAGGGAGCGACAGGCCGGCGTTACTTCTCCAGCTTGGCGATCTCTTCCCCGAATTCGCGAATGTCTTCAAAGCTGCGGTAGACGGAGGCAAAGCGGATGTAGGCCACCTTGTCCAGGCTCTTGAGCTCATCCATCACCAGATTGCCCACCAATTGGGAGGCCACCTCCCGCTCGCCGGTGGCCCGCAGGCGGGACTTGATGTGGTTGACTGCCTTCTCGATGGCCTCCATGCTCACCGGCCGCTTCTCCAGCGCCCGCAGAATGCCGGCCCGCAGTTTGTCTTCGTTGAAGGGCTCGCGGGAGCCGTTGGACTTGATGACGCGGGGCATGACCAGTTCGGCCATTTCGAAGGTGGTAAAACGCTCGTGACAGAGCAGGCATTCGCGACGGCGGCGCACCTGATGGCCCTCGGCCACCAGACGGGAATCGATCACCTTGGTATCAACGGCACTACAGAAAGGGCAATGCATCTGACCTCCGGCGTGGATGAAAATGGGCGCGGGCCCCGGGGGCTGGCGCTAGGCCGGCCAGTGTAACACGGCCATCCAGAACCGGTAAAAGCCCATGAAAACAAGGGACAACCAGCCAGACCTTCGGACAGGACTCAGTCGTCATAGGGCAACGCCTCGGGGTCGCAATCCTGGTAATCGGGGGCAGGATCCGCCGCGAACCGGCGAGCAGCCACATGGCTGTGGCCCAGCATCAGCGCCTTGCCTACCCGGTGCATGCCATCCATCACCCGACCGGCGCTGTCGAGCAGGATGGGATAGGCGAGATCCGCCGCCATCATGAGCTGGCAGTGCGCCACCACGCTGCGCACCGTGGGCGTGGCGTCGCCATGGCCGTACCAGTGGTCGCGGTCAAGCTCGGCAATCTCGCCGAGTGCCACCGCCTGCACCGGCAGGTTGCGGCTCAGCCGGATCAAGCGGCGCACATCCCAGGCCAGCAGCCCCTGTTCGCTGGCGCGAAAGTGGTACTGGGCGCGAACCGTCTGCCGCAGTGACGCCTCCAGCGCGTCCTCTTCCATGTCATCGCACATGGTCACCTCTGTCTCATCTTGCCAGGCGCTGCAAAAAACAATGCCACCCGAGGGTGGCATTGGTCTTCAACCTGAAGGTCAGGCTGATTATGCGTAGACCGGGAAGCGGCGGCAGATGTCCAGCACCTTCTCGCGCACGGTCGCCAGCACTTCTTCGTTGTCGTGGCTGTCCAGCACGTCGCAGATCCAGTTGGCCAACTGGATGGACTCGGCTTCCTTGAAGCCGCGGCGGGTGATGGCCGGGGTGCCGATACGCACGCCGGAGGTCACGAACGGGGAACGCGGGTCGTTCGGTACGGAGTTCTTGTTGACGGTGATGTTGGCCTTGCCGAGGGCTGCGTCGGCATCTTTGCCGGTCAGCTCGCGACCGATCAGGTCAACCAGCATCAGATGGTTGTCGGTGCCGCCGGAGACGATCTTGTAGCCGCGCTCGATAAAGGTCGCCGCCATGGCCTTGGCGTTCTTCACGACCTGGGCCTGGTAGGTCTTGAACTCGGGCTCCAGCGCTTCCTTGAAGGCCACGGCCTTGCCGGCGATGACGTGCATCAGCGGGCCGCCCTGACCACCCGGGAAGACGGCGGAGTTCAGCTTCTTGTACAGATCTTCGTCGTCCGCGGCGGAGAGGATCAGACCACCGCGCGGACCGGCCAGGGTCTTGTGGGTGGTGGAGGTGACCACGTGAGCGTGGGGCACCGGGTTCGGGTAGACGCCAGCGGCAATCAGACCGGCTACGTGGGCCATGTCCACGAACAGGTAAGCACCGATCTTGTCGGCGATTTCGCGCATGCGGGCCCAGTCGACGATGCCGGAGTAGGCGGAGAAGCCGCCGATCATCATCTTCGGCTTGTGCTCAACGGCCAGGCGCTCCATCTCGTCGTAGTCGATCTTGCCGGACTCGTCGATGCCGTAGGGGATGATGTTGTACAGCTTGCCGGAGAAGTTGACGGGGGAGCCGTGGGTCAAGTGACCGCCGTGGGCCAGGTTCATGCCGAGCACGGTGTCACCCGGTTGCAGCAGGGCCATGTAGACGGCGCTGTTGGCCTGGGAGCCGGAGTGTGGCTGCACGTTGGCGTAGGTGGCACCGAACAGCTCTTTGGCGCGCTCGATGGCCAGGGTTTCAACCACATCCACATACTCGCAACCGCCGTAGTAACGCTTGGCCGGGTAGCCTTCGGCGTACTTGTTGGTCAACTGGGAGCCCTGAGCTTCCATGACGCGGGGGCTGGTGTAGTTCTCGGACGCAATCAGCTCGATGTGCTCTTCCTGACGACGGGTCTCGTCTGTGATGGCCTGCCACAGCTCTGGATCATAGCCGGCGATGGTCATGTCACGTTTCAACATCCGTTTATCTCCTGAAAATCGTTTGCGCGATAGGTGAAGTGGGCCCGCGCATTGTAACGTGAGCTGGATCAAAGAGACAGTCCAACCACCCAAAAAAATGTTTATAAAATGTAAAATACGTCGCAAATTTCGAATCCCGCCCCCTGGCTTCGCTCATCCCCCCGGCCTCCCCACACCCGCAATCCGGCTCCAGCCATCGTCCCCGCTTCCCGGGCAAGGCGATGAAAACCAGAGCCAGATCATGGATATAGCATTTACTAACAGATAACATCTTTAGGCCATGGGACATCTGCACGAGCGGGTGTCGCTCCCTGCCATCCCGGAACACAAGGGGAAACGCCATGATGGATCATCTGATGCTGTTCGTGATTGTCGCGGTCTTCGCTCTCTTCTACTGGGTCTACTACACCGCCAGCCGCAAGGGTGCCTGCACCGCCAACTGGGAGACACTTCCCACCCGGGAGCAGTACCTGGCGGCCCATCCCGGCGCCGCCGACGGGGATCTCATTTTCTGCATCCATTGCGGTCATCATCAGCAGCGGGAGGTCGGCCTGGTGCACCAGATGGATTACCGCCGCCAGCACATCTGCCCCCGTTGCAAGCAGGTGCTCTATCGCGTCGAGGAGTAGGTCGGCCTCCTCGTCGCCCACGGTGATCCCGCGAATGCGACACCTCTCCTGGCGCTATCCGGCCAAAAGGCCCCATGAGTTTCCTTTATTTTTAAAGTCGTTAGAATCGGGGGCCATCAAGGCTCCCGATTGTCATCCACGGAGGAAAAATGCAGGAATTCATGGCGACCAGCGAACGCCGGGCCGAGCTTTATTGGTGGTTTTCCACCCTGTTTGCTGCCGAACTCAGTGATGCACAGATCGCTGAATACGACACCTATGACGTGCGCAGCTTCTTGAAGAGCCTCTCTACTCTCGACCCCATGCGCGAAGCCGTGGCCGAGCTCAACGACGCCATCGCCCGCCTGCTGGTGCGCCCCGAGCGCCAGACGGCCCTGGCCGCCGACTTCGCCGGCCTGTTCCTGAGCGCTCCCGGGCAGGGTGCCCTGCCCTACGAATCCCTCTACCGGGGCGAAGGCAAGCAGCTGATGCAGGCCCCCATGACCGAGATGCAGGCACGCCTCGATCGCCTCGGCATCAACGTCAGCGACAAATACAATGAGCCTGCCGATCATCTGGCCATCGAGCTGGATCTGATGGGCAGCCTCATCATCCGCGCCGCCGAGTCGACCACCGCCGACCAGCGCGAGGCGTGGCTTGGCGAGCAGGAGTCCCTGCTGCACGGCCACCTGCTGGGCTGGTTCGAGCGCTTCGAGCAGGCCTGCCGGGCCGCCGACACGTTTGGCTTCTACGGTGCCAGTGCCCGCCTGCTGGGGGTGTTCCTCAAGATGGACGCCAACTACCTCTCCCTGGTCAAACCGGCACCGTCCGCCGACTGAGCCCGGCATGAAGACAGCCCTGCTTCTTATCGCATGCTGGCTGCTGGCCCTGATCCCGCTGGATCAGGGTCTCACTCCCCTCGTGACGCTGCTGTTCAACCCGGACCGCGCGCTCTACGGCACCGCCCAGCTCACCGGCTTTGCCGGCATCCTGCTGACCCTCTACCTCGCCAATCTCGGGGTGGAAGTGGTGCTGCGTCGCCGCTTCCAGATAGCGGGCATGCTGGCCCTGCTCGCCGCCTGGACAGATTTCATCAACAGCAGCGGCACCGAGAGCCACTGGCTGGTGCTCTACGCCATGGCGTTGCCGTTTCATCTGGTGGGCTGGCTGGTATTTGTTCGCGGGATCCAGGCGTTTGGCCGCCAGAAAGGCTGACAGCTCGTTGATTTCACACCCTTCTCACACTTTCTTTCTCTCCTGACACTTCCTGCCATACTGACACAGTCGTCCAAATGACAAAGCAATCAATTCAGGAGCCTCCATGGAAAAAGTGCTGCCCGAATCGGTTCCGACACGGCATTTGTCAGGCCCGCTCTCTCCCTACGAGTTGCAACAGCTGTTCGCCCAGGCGCCCGTCGGGATTGGGGTCTTCGATCACGAATTCAGGTGTCGCGACGTCAACGGACGCTTTGCCGAACTGACCGGCCTCGCGCGGGCAGAGCACCCGGGCAAGATGCTGTTCGACATTGTCCCTGCCCAGACTCCCCAGCTGCTCCCGCTGTTTCAGCAACTGCGACAAGGTCCCCCCCGATGCACATTTGAGGTGGAGACAGTCGGTCTCTCCCGCGCGGCCTCCCCCGCACGCTGGCAAGTGAGCGTCAGCTCCGTGCTGGATGAGGAGGGCACCTTCAGCGGCATCTTCCTCGTGATGAGGGAGTCCGTACAGACAAGCACCCACCTCGACGCACCCGCGTCCCCCGGCCTCCAGGAGATGGCCCACCTTCATGCACTGCGTCTCTATCAGGCCGAAGCCCGCTTGCAGCACCTCTCCTATTACGATCCTCTCACCGATCTCGGCAATCGCCATCTGCTGCAAGAGCGCCTCACTCTGGAGATAGAGACGGCCAGGGTGAACCGCCACGTCCTGGCGCTGCTGTTCATCGATCTCGACGGCTTCAAGCTCATCAACGACAACCTGGGGCACAGTGCCGGCGATCTGCTGCTCAAGCTGTCGGCAGACCGCATTCGCCACTGCCTGCGCCCTGGAGACATCGCCATCCGGCTGGGGGCAGACGAATTTCTGGTGTTGCTGCCCGCCATCAGAGACACCCAGGATCTGCTGGGTCTCATCGAGGGGTTGCAACGCAGGCTGCACGATCCCGCCGACATCGGCCAGGAGCGGGTGAGGCTCTCCGCCAGCATCGGCGTCTCCCTCTATCCGGAGCATGGCCAGACCCCGGACAGCCTTATCAGCGCGGCGGACAACGCCATGCATGAAGCCAAGCGCCGTGGCCGCAACGGCTATCTGTTCCACTCCCCCGACATGACGGCACAGACCAGGGAGCGGATGCTGCTGGAGCAGGGACTGCTCAAGGCCATTGAGCAGCAAGAGTTTCGCCTGCTCTACCAACCCATGACGGATCTGGCGGATGGTCATCTCAGCGGCCTGGAGGCCCTGATCCGCTGGCAGCATCCCAGCCTTGGCATGATATCCCCGGACCGTTTCATTCCGGTGGCAGAGGAGTGCGGTCTCATCGAACCACTGGGCGAATGGGTGATGCGCACCGCCTGCCGGCAAGGGCAGCAGTGGCTGGCTGAAGGGCTCGCCGTGCCCAGGCTCTCGGTCAATGTGTCGGTCAGGGAGATGCGCTCCCACGACTACGTGGAGCGGGTGACAGCCATTCTGGCCGAGACCGGTTTTCCTGCCAAACGGCTGGAGATCGAGGTGACCGAGAGCATCATCCAGAGCGTGGATCACAGTCTGCGGCTCTTCACCCGCCTCAAGGCGCTGGGGGTGCAGATCGCCATCGACGACTTCGGCACCGGTTTCTCCTCCCTGAGCCTGCTCAGGAGCCTGCCCATCGATCGCATCAAGATAGACAGGGCCTTCGTCCAGGCGTTGCCCGACGACAAGCACAGCCGCGAGCTGTGCCGTACCATAGTCCAGCTGGCCAGCTCCCTCGGCATGGCCGTCACGGCGGAAGGGATAGAAACCCAGCCCCAGCGCCAGTTCCTGCAATCCCTGCGTTGCGAAGAGGGACAGGGCTACCTGTTCAGCCATCCCCTGCCAGAACCCCAGCTGCCTTCCCTGCTCCCCGTCCGCCATTGAGCCTTGGCCGCGCCACCACGCACGCAAAGAAGGGAGCCCATGGCTCCCTTCTTTGCTCTCAACGTGTCCTCTCGCCTGCTATCTTCGTCGCTATCCAAAAGTCTAATTGCCCTCGGGAACCAAAGGTATAAGTTGTTACTCAATCATTAAGAAAATGTATTCACAGGAGTGAGAGATGAGCGAGAGCAAGGTCTACCCGGTCAAGGCCCACATCGGCAACGGCGCCCTGCTGGACAAGGAAGGTTATGAAGCCATGTATCAGGCGTCGGTGCAGGATCCGGACGCCTTCTGGGGGGAGCAGGGCAAGATCCTCGACTGGATGACCCCCTACACCCGCGTCAAGAACACCTCCTACGATCCGGGCCACGTCTCCATCAAGTGGTATGAGGATGGTCTGCTCAACGTCTCGGCCAACTGCCTGGATCGCCATCTGAGCGAGCGCGGCGACAAGGTCGCCATCATCTGGGAAGGGGACAACCCGGCCGAAGATCGCAAGATCACCTATCGCGAACTGCACGCCGAAGTGTGCAAGTTTGCCAACGTGCTCAAAGCCCAGGGAGTCAATCGTGGCCACATGGTCTGCCTTTATATGCCCATGGTGCCGGAGGCGGCCATCGCCATGCTGGCCTGTACCCGCATCGGGGCCGTGCACAGCATCGTCTTCGGCGGCTTCTCGCCGGAGGCGCTCTCGGGCCGCATCATCGACTCCGGCGCCTCCATCGTCATCACCGCCGATGAGGGGTTGCGAGGCGGTCGCCCCATCCCCCTCAAGAAGAACGTGGATGAGGCCCTTACCCACCCGGATACCAAGGTCAGCAAGGTGATCGTCCTCAAGCGCACCGGTGGCAACGTGGCCTGGCACGAGCACAGAGACATCTGGTGGCATGATGCGGTCAACGCCGCCAGCCCGGATTGTCCGCCCGAAGCCATGGGCGCCGAAGATCCCCTGTTCGTGCTCTACACCTCCGGCTCCACCGGCAAACCCAAGGGTGTGCTGCACACCACGGGCGGCTATCTGGTCTATGCCGCCCTCACCTTCAAATACGTGTTCGACTACCACGAAGAGGACATCTACTGGTGTACCGCCGACGTGGGTTGGGTCACCGGTCACTCCTATCTGGTCTACGGGCCGCTGGCCAACGGCGCCACCACCGTCATGTTCGAAGGGGTGCCCAACTACCCGGCCACCAACCGCATGAGTCAGGTGGTGGACAAACACCAGGTCACCATCCTCTATACCGCCCCCACCGCCATTCGCGCACTGATGGCCAAGGGCAAGGAGGCTGTCGAAGGCACTTCCCGCACCAGCCTGCGCATCATGGGGTCGGTGGGTGAACCCATCAACCCGGAAGCCTGGGAGTGGTACTACCGCACCATCGGCGACGAGCGCTGCCCCATCGTCGACACCTGGTGGCAGACCGAAACCGGCGGCATCCTCATCACTCCGCTGCCCGGCGTCACCGCGCTCAAGCCCGGCTCGGCCACCCGTCCCTTCTTCGGAGTACAGCCTGCTCTGGTGGACAACCTGGGTGAGCCGCTGGAGGGCGCCACCGAGGGCAACCTGGTGATCACCGACTCCTGGCCCGGCCAGATGCGTACCGTGTTCGGCGATCACGAGCGCTTCGAGCAGACCTACTTCTCCACCTTCCCGGGTCGCTACTTCACTGGCGACGGTGCCCGTCGCGACGAGGACGGCTACTACTGGATCACCGGCCGGGTGGATGATGTACTCAACGTCTCCGGCCACCGCATGGGCACCGCCGAAATCGAGTCCGCTCTGGTGGCCCATCCGAAGATCGCCGAAGCGGCGGTGGTGGGCGTTCCCCACGAGATCAAGGGACAGGGCATCTACGCCTATGTCACCCTGATCGCCGGGGAAGAGCCGAGCCGCGAGCTGCACAAGGAAGTGAAGGAGTGGGTGCGCAAGGAGATTGGCGCCATCGCGACCCCGGACGTGATCCACTGGGCAGAAGGGCTGCCTAAGACCCGTTCCGGCAAGATCATGCGGCGCATATTGCGCAAGATCGCCACCGGCGAAACCGACAGCCTGGGGGATATCTCCACCCTGGCGGATCCGGGGGTCGTGGACAAGCTGATCCGCGAGAAGTCGGAAGCGGCGTGAGTCTCTTCCCCACGTCAACAGAGCCGGCCACGTGCCGGCTTTGTTGTCTTCGGGATCCGGACAGGGCAGAGTTCGGTGGCAGGCAGGGCTTGCGGGCAAACTAGGCCAATAAATAGCCAGATGTAGAGATTAGACCAGTAAAATGCTGCTAATTTTCACGAAATCAATATAATTGCGAAATCTGTGTGTCAGGGCACACCGATTTGTGCAAAAATTGGCTAGATTTTTGGTAGTCCAAAGATAGCTGATAGATAGCAGCATAATCATCGAGGATGTACTCAATATGTCGCAACATCACCGAATCCTCCTGCTTAACGGCCCCAATCTGAATCTGCTGGGCAAGCGGGAACCGGGAATCTACGGCAGCAAGACGCTCGATGAGATCGTCGCCGATCTGACGCGCAGCGCCAGCGAACTCGGTGTCACCCTGGAACATCTGCAATCCAACGCCGAGCACGAGCTGATCGGCCGCATCCATCAGGCCATGGGCCAGGTGGATTTCATCATCATCAATCCCGCCGCCTTCACCCATACCAGCGTTGCCCTGCGCGATGCCCTGCTGGGTGTGGCCATCCCCTTTATCGAGGTTCACCTGTCAAACGTTCATGCCAGGGAGCCCTTCCGTCATCACTCCTATCTGTCTGATGTCGCCAAGGGGGTGATCTGCGGGTTGGGTGCCGATGGTTACCAATTCGCTTTAACCGCGGCCGTGCATCAGTTGCGCGCGGCTTGATAATCACTGATCAGATAAAGAAGAAAGAGAATGCTAATGGATATCCGCAAAATCAAGAAGCTGATTGAACTGGTTGAAGAGTCCGGCATCGCCGAGCTGGAAATCTCCGAAGGGGAAGAGTCCGTTCGCATCAGCCGTAATTTCTCCGGCCAGGTTAGCGTTGCCCCGCAGATGATCATGCCCCAGGCCGCAGCTCAGGTTGCAGCACCAGTTGCCGCTGCTCCGGCAGCAGCCGCTGCCCCTGCTGCCGATACCGCCCCGAGCGGTCATCTGATGCGCTCCCCCATGGTGGGCTCCTTCTACCGCTCCTCCAGCCCGGAAGCCAAGCCGTTCGTGGAAGTCGGTCAGCACGTCAATGTCGGCGACACCCTGTGCATCGTCGAAGCCATGAAAATGATGAACCAAATCGAGTCTGACAAGGCCGGCGTGATCAAAGCGATCCTGGTTGAAAATGGTCAGGCCGTCGAGTTTGACGAGCCGCTGTTCATCATCGAATAAGGGAAAATGCCACCCATGTTGGACAAAGTAGTCATCGCCAACCGCGGTGAAATTGCCCTGCGGATCCTGCGCGCCTGCAAAGAGCTCGGGATCAAGACAGTGGCCGTTCACTCCACTGCCGATCGGGAGCTCAAGCATGTGCTCCTGGCGGACGAAACCATCTGCATCGGCAAGCCTGCCAGCGGTGAGTCCTACCTCAATGTGCCGGCCATCATCGCCGCCGCCGAGGTGACCGGTGCCGTCGCCATCCACCCGGGCTACGGCTTCCTCTCCGAGAATGCCGACTTCGCCGAAGTGGTCGAGAAATCCGGCTTCATCTTCATCGGCCCGCGCGCCGAGACCATTCGCCTGATGGGTGACAAGGTCTCCGCCATCGAGGCGATGAAGAAGGCGGGCGTGCCCTGCGTACCCGGCTCCGACGGCCCGGTGGACAACGATGCCAAGCGCAACGCCGCCATCGCCAAGCGGATCGGGTATCCGGTGATCATCAAGGCCGCCGGTGGCGGTGGTGGTCGCGGCATGCGCGTGGTGCGCAACGAGGCCGAACTGGCCTCCGCCATCGCGCTGACCAAATCCGAAGCGGGCCAGTTCTTCAAGAACGACATGGTCTACATGGAGAAGTACCTGGAGAACCCGCGCCACATCGAGATCCAGGTGCTGGCTGACGGTCAGGGTACCGCCCTCTATCTGGGTGAGCGGGACTGCTCCATGCAGCGCCGTCACCAGAAGGTCGTGGAAGAGGCGCCGGCCCCCGGCATCACCGAGGAGATGCGCAAGTTCATCGGTGAGCGCTGTGTGCGCGCCTGCCTCGAGATCGGCTACCGCGGTGCGGGTACCTTCGAGTTCCTGTACGAGAACGGCGAGTTCTATTTCATCGAGATGAACACCCGTATCCAGGTGGAGCATCCGGTCACCGAGATGGTCACCGGCGTCGACCTCATCAAGGAGCAGCTGCGCATTGCCGCCGGTCAGCCCCTGTCGATCACCCAGCAGGACATCCGCATCCGTGGCCACGCCATCGAGTGCCGGATCAATGCCGAAGATCCGGCCACCTTCCTGCCCTCTCCCGGTCTCATCCAGCGCTTCCACGCGCCGGGCGGCCTGGGCGTGCGCTGGGAATCCCACATCTATGCGGGTTACAAAGTCCCCCCCTACTACGACTCCATGATCGGCAAGCTGATCTGCTACGGGGAGAACCGCGACGTGGCCATCGCCCGCATGCGCCACTCCCTCGACGAGCTGGTGGTGGAAGGGATCAAGACCAACATCGCCCTGCAAAAAGAGATCATGAAGGACGAAAACTTCCAGCACGGTGGCACTAACATCCACTACCTGCACAAGAAGTTGGGTCTGTAATGGCTTGAGACCCGACCCATTGAGCACGGTGGCAGCACAGAGCAGCCACTACCTGCACAAAAAGTTGGGTCTGTAATGGCTTGAGGCCCGACCCATTGAGCACGGTGGCAGCACAGAACAGCCACCACCTGCACAAGAAGCCGGGTCTGTAATGGCTTGAGGCCCGGCCCATTGAGCACGGTGGCAACACGAGCAGCCACCACCTGCACAAGAAGTCGGGTCTGCAAAGACCCCTTTCATCGGGATATTGCGCGATCCACCCGGATCGCCAACGTAAAAAAGGGCCATGGCGACATGGCCCTTTTTTGTTATTCTTGCGCCCCGCTCACTCGTCGGAGGCCACAGTGAACCGTTTCGCACTCGCCCGTCGGGAAGCAGCCTTCTGCCTGCTGCTGACCCTGCTCTACTTTGTCGCCTGGTATGGCTCGGCTTATTTCATCCCCGAGGATCTCGAGCTGTGGGACCTGCCCCTCTGGTTCCTGCTCAGTTGCATCCTGATGCCCCTGCTGTTCATCGGCCTCTGCGCCCTCATGGTGGATCGCCTGTTCGTCGATATTCCCCTGGATAGCGAGGTACCACCCCATGAATCTTGAGCTGATGCTGCCGCTCTGCATCTACCTGGTGCTGGTACTGGGGGTCGGTTTCTGGGCCAGTCGCCACCGGACCGGCGGCAACTTCATGCAGGAGTACTTCATCGGCAACCGCAGCATGGGGGGGCTGGTGCTCGCCATGACCCTGGTGGCCACTTATACCTCTGCATCGTCCTTCATCGGCGGGCCGGGTGCCGCCTACAAGGTCGGCCTCGGCTGGGTATTGCTGGCGATGATCCAGCTGCCCACCGTCTGGCTCACGCTGGGGGTGCTTGGCAAGAAGTTCGCCATCATCGCCCGCCGGGTCAACGCGGTGACCATCAACGACATGCTCTGGGCCCGCTACCAGAGCAGGGCGGTGGTCGTGCTGGGCTCGGTCACCATCATCCTCGCCTTCATCGCCACCATGGTGGTGCAGTTCATCGGCGGCGCCCGCCTGCTGGAAACGGCGACCGGCCTCAGCTATCAGCAGGGGCTCTTCCTGTTTGCCAGTTGCGTGCTGCTCTACACGGTGATCGGCGGCTTTCGCGCCGTGGTGATGACGGATGCCCTGCAGGGCATCGTCATGCTCATCGGCACTGGCGCCCTGCTGGCGGGCATCCTCATCGCCGGTGACGGGTTGCCGAATCTTGTCCACCAGCTCAAGGAGATAGATCCCAAGCTGGTGAGCCCCCAGGGGGCCGGCGACATGCTGACCCAGCCCTTCATGCTGAGCTTCTGGGTGCTGGTCTGCATCGGGGTGGTGGGCTTGCCCCACTCGGCGCTGCGCTGCTTTGGCTACCGGGACAGCAAGGCGCTGCACCGGGGCATCCTCATCGGCACCATCGTCTGCGCCCTGCTGATGTTCGGCATGCACCTGGCCGGGGCACTGGGCCGCGCCATCCTGCCCGGCATGGACAGCCCGGACAAGATCATGCCCTCCCTGATGATGGAGGTGCTCCCCCCCTGGCTGGCGGGGGTCTTCCTGGCCGCCCCCATGGCGGCCATCATGTCCACCATCGACTCCCAGCTGATCCAGGCCTCCGCCACCCTGGTGAAAGATCTCTACCTCAATTACCTCAACCCCAGGCAGGAGAAGCTGGAGGTCCGGGTGCCGCGCCTCTCCCTGCTCTGCACCCTGATCCTGGGTACCCTGGTGCTGCTGGCGGCGCTCCAGCCCCCCGAGATGATCATCTGGCTCAACCTGCTCGCCTTCGGCGGCCTGCAGGCGGTCTTCCTCTGGCCCCTGGTGCTCGGTCTCTACTGGTCCAGGGCCAACGGCCCGGGAGCCCTGGCCAGCATGGTCTGCGGCATCCTCTGTTACGGCACCTTGAGCCAGTGGGGGATCAAGGTGGCCGGTCTGCACGCCATCGTCCCGAGCCTGGCCCTTGGCCTGGCGGCCTTTGTCCTGGTCAGCCTGCTCACTCCTGCCCCGGATCAGCGTGTCCGTCGATTGTTTGATCAAAATTAAGAAAAGGATCAATAAAGGAAGGCTCGCCTATTCCCAAATGGGGGCTCACGGGTAAAATGTGCGCCACGTCACAAATACCGTGCCCCCATGCCAGTCCAGAACGCCAGAAAGATCCTGACCCAGTCCCTGCAGCGCCTCGGCTATGCCCTGTTGCTGCCCGTCTCCATCCTGCCCCTGGCCGCCCTGCTCCACCGGCTCGGCCAACCGGACGTGCTGGATCTCGCCGTGCTCTCCCTCGCCGGTCGCGCCCTCTTCAGCCAGATGCCGCTCATCTATGCGGTGGCCATCGCCTTCGGGTTGAGTCGCCAGGGGCAAGGAGCCCAGGCGCTCGCCGGTGCGGTCAACTTCCTGCTGCTGAGCTCGGCGCTGGGCACCCTGGTGCCCGGGCTGCATGCGGACATGATCTGCGGCCTGCTGGCCGGGCTCGTCACCGCCATGGTCTGCTCCCGGGCCCGCACTCTGCGGCTGCCGGGCTGGTTGCGCCCCCTGCAGGAAGATCTGCCGGGCATGTTGCTCTCGGCGCTGGCCTGCCTGCTGCTGGTGCTCCCCCTCTCCATCCTCTGGCCGCTGCTGGAACAGGGGCTCACCCTGCTCGCCTCCGATCTGCTCACCACGCCATTTGGCGCCTTCTGCTACGGCGTGCTGAACCGCCTGCTGATCCCCCTCGGCCTGCACCAGGTGCTGGGCAGCCTCATCGGGCTCGGGGAGAGCAACCTGCAAGCCCTCTCGACCGCCCAGCCACTGCATGAAGGCTATGTGGCCGGGCTCTATCCGGTCATCATGTTCGGCCTGCCCGGTGCCTGTTTTGCCATCTGGATCCATCGCCAGCGGATGCAGCAACTGCCCCAGGGAGGGCTGCTGCTCACCCTGGCGCTCACCTCGGCACTGGTGGGCATCACGGAGCCCATCGAGTTCCTGTTTGCCTTTACCGCTCCCTGGCTGTTTCTGGCCCATGCCCTGCTGACCGGGCTGTCGCTGGCCATCTGCAGCGGGCTCGACATCCAGGTGGGCAGCTACTTTTCTGCCGGATTGCTGGACCTGGTCCTGAGCTACCACGCCGGTCTGCACAGCTTCTGGCTCATCCCCCTGGGCATCCTCTTCTTCGTCGTCTATGCCCTGCTCTTCTACCGGCTGCTGGAACACGCTCCCCTCAGTCTGCCGGGCAAGCCCATCGCCGAGGATCTCTCCCGGCTCGCGACCGTGGCCCCCACCGATCCCCAGATGCTGGCTATCCAGTACCTCAAGATGCTGGGGGGCATGGACAACCTGCAGGCCATGAGCGTCTGCCTGACCCGCCTCAGCCTGCGGGTTCGCGACATGGCCCTGGTGGATCAATCCTGCCTGGCCAGACTGGGCTGCCTCTCCTGGGTCGTGCTCAACGAACATCAGCTGGTGCTGGTGCTCGGCCCCCATGCCGGCCTCATCGAAGGGCAGATCCGCATGCTGGCGGAACGCCAGTCGGTCCCGCTCGGTCTCGAACCGGCCCAGGCTCCCCTTGGCCAGCACCAGTGATCAGGCAAAGGGAAGACGCTCGGCCACGAAGTCCATCAGGCTGCGAAGGGCGGGGGCCAGGTGTTCCCGGCTCGGGTAGATGAGATAGAAGGGGTTCACCGGAACCAGGAGATCCGGCAGCACCTTGAGCAGTCGCCCCGCAGCCAGATCGTCGCCGCAAACATGGGCCGGCAGCAGGGCAATCCCCCCGTCATGGAGTGCCAGCTCCCGCAGCGCCAGCAGGCTGTTGCTCTGGCAGGCCCCGCGAGGGCGCCAGCCCCCCTCCTGCAATGGCCACACCGGCAAAGAGCCATGTACCAGGCAGGCGTGTCCGGCCAGCTCCGAGAGTTGGAGCGGCGTCCCGTTGGCCGCCAGGTAACCGGGAGATGCCACCAGATGGCGCGCCACCTGGCCGATGCGCCGGCAGATGAGGCTGGAATCTTTCAGCGGCGCCGCCCGCAGCGCCAGATCGTAACCTTCCCCCACCAGATCCAGCTGTTCATCGCACAGGGTCAGCTCCAGCACCACCTCGGGATAGAGGGCGCGAAACTCGGCCAGTATCCGGCCAAGCAGCAAGGTCCCCGTGGCTTCGGGAGCAGTGATCCGCACCCGCCCTCCAGGAGCCGCGCGCAACCGCGCCATCGCCAGATTGGCGCTGCGCGCCAGTGCCAGCAGCTCCTGACAATGGGCCACATAGACCTCCCCCTGGGGCGTCAGGCTGAGCCTGCGGGTGGTGCGTTGCAGCAACCTCACCCCGAGCCGGGATTCGAGGCGCGAGATCTTCTGGCTCACCGAGGACTTGGGCATGCCGAGCACCTCGGCCGCCCCGGTGAAGCTCCCCTGCTCCACCACGGTGGCGAACAGCCCCATCAACTCCAGTTCGACATTGTTCATATATTCAAACAGTCTTTACCAATTACCCATCTTAATCTTGATAATCATCCAGACTAGAGTGAGTGGCAATCCCGAACACTGCTATTTGAAAGGAGAAGCCATGAAAGCCATCGCCCTGACTCACTATCTGCCAAGCAACCACCCCCACTGCTTCATCGAGAGCGATCTGCCCGATCCGACACCGGGCCCGCGGGATCTGCTGGTACGGGTCAACGCCACCTCCATCAATCCGGTCGACACCAAGGTACGCGCCCCCAAGGACAAGGTCGAAAGCAGCCCCCGCGTACTGGGCTGGGACGCCGTGGGCGAGGTGATCGCCGTCGGTAGCGACGTCACCCTGTTCAAGGCCGGTGACAGGGTCTGGTATGCCGGCGACATCAGCCGCCCGGGCAGCAACAGTGCCCTGCAACTGGTGGACGAGCGCATCGCCGCCATCGCCCCGGTCACCCTGACCGATCTGGAAGCCGCCGCCCTGCCGCTCACCGCCATCACCGCCTGGGAAACCCTGTTCGAGCGCATGAGCCTCACCCGCGAAAGCACCGGGCGACTGCTGATTATCGGGGGCGCCGGCGGAGTCGGTTCCATCGCCATCCAGCTCGCCCGCCAGCTCACCGGCATGGAGGTGATCGCCACCGCATCGCGCCCCGAAACACGGGAGTGGTGCCTGGACATGGGGGCCCACCAGGTGGTGAGCCATCACCATCTGCAGGCGGAGCTCAAGGCGCTCGGCATCAACGAGGTGGATGCCATCTTCTGCACCAACGCCACCGAGCAGCACTGGAACACCATGGCCAGCCTCATCCGTCCGTTTGGCCACATCTGCACCATCGCCGAGTCCAGTGACCCCTGGGATCTGGGTCTGCTCAAACCCAAGAGCGTCACCTTCAGCCAGGAGTTCATGTTTACCCGCTCCCTGTTCCAGACCCCGGACATGATAGAGCAGCACAACCTGCTCGGCCGGGTCGCGGCCCTGATCGATGAAGGGGTGCTCAAGACCACCCTCAGCAAGGTGGTGCCCGAACTGACGCCCCTCACCCTGGCCCGGGCTCATGCCGAGCTGGAAGCGGGTCGCATGGTGGGCAAGCTGGTGATCGACATGAGCGGCTTCCATCGCTGAGGTGCCGCCAGAGCGGGTATCGTCGTCCTGACTATTCCCTTGTAGGTAAATAAATGCACCATCATGGGGTGAAATCACCAGTGACAAGCCCCAAGAGTGCACAGCCCCGCAGGTGACCTTTGTCCCTGACGGGGCATCTCCCCCGAAAAAACCATAAAAAAGAGGCCATCCCGTCGGGATGGCCCTAAAAACCTGAACGTTGGGGTAACAATCACACACATATCCTTATGCAGGACATCTGTAACTTTGCAGATAGCGTGCCAATCTCTGCTTTTCCCTCCCAATTAACCGCTTTTCAGCGCACCGGCATAAAAAAAGCCACCCGAAGGTGGCTGAAAAAAGATGACGGAACTTCATAGAGCAAAGCATTCAGCGGGAACAAGTTGCTTCCCGTCACCCATGAAGGAATACATTAACCGTGCCAACTTGGCAGAGTTACCTCCCTTCCCCATGAGGCCATGGTCAAACCACGACAGCACGGGCCCATGATGATAGAATCCCGCGGTTTCACATTTATGAAGAGCCGACGCCATGCCCTGGATACAAATTCGAATCAACGCCACTGCCAAGACCGCAGACAAGGTGAGCAACATGCTGCTGGGGCGTGGGGCCCAGGCGGTGACCTTTATGGATGCCAAGGATGTGCCCGTCTATGAGCCCATGCCCGGTGAAACCCCGCTCTGGGGCGAGACCGAAGTGATGGGGCTGTTCGACGCCGAAACCGATCCGGCTCCCACCATCGCCTTCTTCCAGCAGATCTTCGGTGAAGACGTGGGCTACAAGGTGGAGCAGCTGGAAGACAAGGACTGGGTGCGCGAGTGGATGGATCACTTCCACCCCATGCAGTTCGGCGAGCGGCTCTGGATCTGCCCGAGCTGGCGCGACGTGCCGAACCCCGATGCGGTCAACGTCATGCTGGACCCGGGCCTGGCCTTCGGCACCGGTACCCACCCCACCACGGCACTCTGCCTGCAGTGGCTGGACGGGCTGGATCTGGCCGGCAAAACCGTGGTCGACTTTGGTTGCGGCTCCGGCATCCTCGGCATCGCCGCCCTGAAACTGGGGGCTGCCCGGGTCATCGGCATCGATATCGATCCTCAGGCCATCCAGGCCAGCCGTGACAACGCCGAGCGAAATGGCGTTGCCGACCAGATCGAACTCTACCTGCCGGCGGATCAGCCGCAAGACGTCGAAGCGGACGTGGTGGTCGCCAACATTCTGGCCGGCCCGCTGCGGGAGCTGGCGCCGCTTATCGCCGGTCACGGCAAGGCGGGCAGCCTGATGGCCCTCTCCGGCGTGCTGGAAAGCCAGGCGCCGGAGCTGGAGACCATCTATGGCCAGTGGTTCGAGATGGACCCGACCGCCGTGAAAGAGGAGTGGTGCCGCCTCTCCGGTCGCAAACTCGGCTGATAAACAACAAGCCACGGCAGTTGCCAACCCATCAGCCGCACACTCGGCTGATAAACAACAAGCCACGGTGGCTGCCAACCCATCGGCCGTAAACTCGGCTGATAAGCAACAAGCCACGGCAGTTGCCAACCCATCGGCCGCACACTCGGCTGATAAGCAACAAGCCACGGTGGCTGCCAACCCATCGGCCGTAAACTCGGCTGATAAACAACAAGCCACGGCAGTTGCCAACCCATCAGCCGCACACTCGGCTGACAGGCCACAGCGGCAACACTTAGGTCGTTGAACGACAAGGGCACCCCAGCAGGGTGCCCTTGTCGTTTCCGGACGCCGTTCTCCTTCTGCCCACTCTGGGGAGAGCCTCACGCTTCTCTGCTCCCCGATGGCTTATCCTCTCTTCCTCCACCCCATCGAGGCCCAGTCATGACCGAATACGAGAAGATGATCGCCAGCCAGCCCTACAACTGCATGGCACCAGAGCTGGATCTGTTACGCCGGGAGACGGCTCGCCTGTACCGCCGCTTCAATCGCAGCGACGAGGAGGATGAACAACTGGCGCTGCTGCAGCAGATCGTCGGCGAGTTGGCCCAGGGCGCCTTCATCTGCCCACCCCTCTACTGCACCTATGGCCGCCACATCTACCTTGGCAAGGGCAGCTACATCAACATGGGGGCCACCCTGCTGGACAATGCCCCCATTCGCATCGGCGCCGAGGTGATGATAGGGCCGAACGTGCAGATCTACACCGCCGCCCATGCGCTGGACGCCGATGAGCGCATTCAGGGGGTTGAGACGGCGCTGCCGGTCACCATCGAAGACAGGGTCTGGATAGGCGGCGGCGCCATTCTGCTGCCCGGCGTCACCATAGGGCGGGAAGCCGTCGTGGGTGCGGGCTCGGTCGTGACCAGAGATGTACCGGCCGGTGCCAGGGTGGCAGGCAACCCGGCACGGCTGCTGCCAGTGAAAGGTTGAGCGGAAGGCCCGAGGCTCGCTCAGGCGCTTTCCAGCAAGCGGTCGATGCAGTGCACCACCTGCATGCTGGCGTTTTCCATGGTCTTGAGCTGCTCGACCATGCTTTTGATATCCCCCTGCTCGCGCGCGTGCAGGGCGGCCTTGCCGCTCTCGTGGACCCGCTTGTGGGGCCCGTCCAGTTCACGAAAGCCCGGCTTGTGGGCGAAGAGCTCGGCGCCCTGCCCCTCGAAATACCATTTACCCAGCCTGCACTGAGCGTGGTCGCTCACCGGCTCGTGAAAATGCTGCTGATCGATGAGCCGATAGATGGTGCTTTTCCAGACGGCGTGATCCAGCTTGGTGGTATTGAGGAAGGAGGTGGAGGCCGCACTGTGGATCACCTGCTGCATCCGGCCTGATTGTGCCAGCACCTGGGTCACCACCACATCGATCTGGGAGGAGGAGGTCGCCACCTCGGCGGCACTGGCCTGGTTGTCATCGATGATGGACTTGATCTCCTGCGCCTGGGCCACTATCTGCCTGACCAGCACCTCGATCTGGCTGCTGGCTTCATGAGCCTTGCTCGCCAGCTGACGCACCTCATCGGCGACCACGGCGAATCCTCGACCAGCTTCACCGGCCCTGGCCGCCTCGATGGCCGCATTGAGTGCCAGCAGGTTGGTCTGATCCGAAATGCCCTGGATGGCGGTCACGAACTGGTTGATGGCGGATGTGCTGGCATCGAGCTGATGGACGGCTGCGAGGCTGCGAGCCGCCTCATCCGTGATGGCATGGGCGCGCTCGGAGAGACGGGTGATGGCGCCCCGGGTCTGGGCAAAGAGCTGATCCAGCTCGCAGAGCGCTCCCTTTTCCGCCATCAGGTGTTCGGCACTGCCGGCCAGTGCTTCCCGCACGCTCTGCAGCATCTCACCTCCCTGGTTCTGGCAGGAGATCACTTGATTGAAGAGATCGCCACGCTCCCGGCTGGTGCGCTGCATGTGCTCGTATTCACCGATGGTGGCGCGCAATTCGGCCAGTTCGCTCTGGTGCTGCTGCTCTTTGAGAAGCATCGTCTCCCTGAGCTGTTGATTCTCTTTTTCAAGCTTGCGGTTGAACCACATATGGCCTCCGGATGGCAAAGGTGCGGGCAGTCGACGTCAAAGGGAAGCCTCTGGCTCTCTTGTCTCTGCCGATGCTGGCGGATCCCGGGCCGGATTTCACCTGCAAATGCAGGATATTTGACCCTGATCCTGATTCCAATCGAGGCCACATCAATGACTGTGCAAAAGATCGCCGAAAAGAGGCCGGGTGAGGTAGAGAAGAGGCAGAGGAGAAAGAACGCTGACGTGCCAGCCCTACAAAAAATGAAGCCCAATGTCATCAAGACGTTGGGCTCTAAAAAGGTGCTACGGAATTGCGACTCTCATCGCAGAAAATTAGAAGGGGTCACCTTCTAAACTGGCAGTGGGATAATAACGTGGCGCAAACGTTTTACATAGCGTAATAAACCAGGAGTGAGAAGAATCTCTCACAATTCAAAAAATGTCCGGCCAACCCCCTTCTACCCTCTTGGCAAGTGCGCATTTATCAGTACAGCCTGACGACTTTGTCAGAAAACAAAAAAGCCCTGAATAATCAGGGCTTTTGGCGTTCTGTGCTTCAGAAGCTGCGCACGAAGTCCTGGATGGGCAACTCGCGCAGCTTGCGGGCCTCCAGCATGGGGGTGCCAAGGTAGAGGAAGCCCACCAGTTGATCCTCCGGTGCCAGCCCCAGTGCACCATGGATCTGCTCGTCGAAGATGAACCAGCCGGAACGCCAGATGCCGTTGAAGCCCTGGGCCTGGGCCGCCATCTGCATCGCCATCAGGGCGCAACCGGCAGAGAGCTCCTGCTCCAGTTTCGGTACCTTGGGGTGCGCCTGATAACGGGTCGCCACCGCGATCACCAGGGGAGCACGCAGTGGCGCGGCGCGGCACTTCTCGACACTGTCCGCATCCTCGCCACGGGCATGGGCGGCATCGGCCAGCAATGTCCCCAGACGCTCACGCCCCTCCCCTTCAAACAGGATGAACTGCCAGGGGGTCAGAGTGCCGTGATCCGGCGCCCGCAGCCCGGCCTTGAGGATATTGTCGAGCACTTCGCCACTCGGGGCAGGCTCGGCCAGACGACCACAGGAGTGGCGATTGAGTAACAGATGGAGGGCATCCATGGGGCAGTTCCTTGTCAAAGGCGATGATGGCGCTACCTTAGCACAGCACCAGATGAAGAAAACCCCTGAGGTTCAGGGGTTTGTCAGGATACGAAAGGGCCGGGAGGCTAGATGACGGCAGCCAGCTCCGCCCCTTGACGGATGGCGCGTTTGGCATCCAGCTCGGCGGCCACGTCGGCACCGCCGATGATGTGCACCGGCTTGCCAGCAGCCTGCAGACCGGCCTGCAACTCCTTGAGGGGCTCCTGTCCGGCACAGATGATCACCTGATCCACCGGCAGGCACTGCTGCTGGTCGCCCACCTGGATGTGAAGCCCGGCATCGTCGATACGCAGGTACTGGACGCCGGAGAGCATCTGCACCTTACGATTCTTGAGCACGGTGCGATGGATCCAGCCGGTGGTCTTGCCAAGGCCGTCGCCCACCTTGCTCTCCTTGCGCTGGAGCAACCAGATCTGGCGCTCGGGGGCATCGATTTCGGGGGTAGTCAGGCCGCCGCGCTCACCCAGTTGCTTGTCGATGCCCCACTCCTTGAGCCAGTGATCGCGATGGCTTGCGGCATCCGGCGATCCTCTCTTCTCCACCAGGTATTCGGCCACGTCAAAGCCGATACCACCGGCGCCGATCACCGCCACCTTCTCGCCCACCGGCTTGTGATCACGCAAGACATCGAGGTAGCTCAACACCTTGGGGTGCTCGATACCCGGAATGTTGGGAGTGCGCGGGCGGATGCCGGTGGCGAGGATCACCTCGTCAAAACCGCCGCCCAGCAGGCTCTCGGCACTCTGACGCTGGCCCAGATAGAGCTCGACGCCGCACTTCTCAAGCCGTTTGGCGAAGTAGCGCAGGGTTTCGTGAAACTCCTCCTTGCCCGGGATCTGCTTGGCAAAGTTGAACTGGCCGCCGATTTCGCTCGCCTGATCGAACAGGCTCACCTGATGGCCCCGCTCGGCGGCGTAGCAGGCAAACGCCAGCCCGGCAGGACCCGCCCCCACCACCGCCAGCTTCTTGGGCTGGGGCACCCGGCCAAACGTCAACTCGGTCTCGAAACAGGCGCGGGGGTTGACCAGGCAGGAGGCACGCTTTTGTTTGAACACGTGGTCGAGGCAGGCCTGGTTGCAGGCGATGCAGGTGTTGATCTCGTCCGCCCTGTCTTCAGCCGCTTTGATGACGAATTCGGGGTCCGCCAGGAAGGGGCGCGCCATGGAGACCATGTCCGCCTCCCCCCCCGCCAGGATGCGCTCCGCCACCTCGGGGGTGTTGATGCGGTTGGTGGTGATGAGGGGCACCTTGAGGTGCTTTTTCAGCTCGGCGGTCACCCAGCTGAAGGCACCGCGCGGCACGCTGGTGGCGATGGTGGGAATGCGCGCCTCGTGCCAGCCGATACCGGTGTTGATGAGGGTCACCCCCACCTGCTCCAGTGCCCGGCCAAGTGCGATCACTTCCTCAAGGGAGGAGCCCTGCTCCACCAGGTCCAGCATGGAGAGGCGGAAGATGATGATGAAATCCGTGCCCACCCGCTCACGGATGGCGCGGACAATCTCCACCGGGAAGCGCATGCGGTTTTCGCTGCTGCCGCCCCAGCCATCGGTGCGCTTGTTGGTGCGTTCGCAGATGAACTGGTTGATGAGATAGCCTTCCGAGCCCATCACCTCGACCCCGTCATAACCGGCCGCCTTGGCCAGCGCCGCAGTGGCGGCGAAGTCGCGAATGGTGCCGCGGATCTGCCGCTCGCTCATGGCCCGCGGCTTGAACGGGGAGATGGGAGCCTTGAGGGCGCTCGGCGCCAGGCTGAACGGATGGTAGGCGTAGCGGCCCGCATGAAGGATCTGCAGCGCTATCTTGCCCCCTTCCTGGTGCACTGCCTCGGTCACCTTGCGATGTTTGGCTACCTGCCAGGGAAAGCTCAGCTGGGAGCCGTGGGGCACCAGCCGCCCCCGCAAATTGGGGGCGATACCGCCGGTCACGATGAGACCGACCCCGCCACGGGCCCGCTCACCATAGAAGGCGGCCAGCTTGTCAAAGCCCCCCTTTTCCTCCTCGAGGCCGGTGTGCATGGACCCCATCAGTACGCGGTTGCGCAACTGGGTAAAACCCAGATCGAGGGGGGTCAGCAGCGTGGGATAACGGCTCATGATGCACTCCTTGTCGAGGTCGATGTGCACGGGGTCATGCTCCAGCCTTCCTGGCTGCCTCGGGTGACGGGCAGTAAAAAGAAGGGGTAGGTGGAGGTGGGGCCGGCTCATCGGGCCTTTCAGTTAATTTTTTGTTATCAAACTGGAGCTAGAGTAAAGAATCGAAAACTCTTTTTCAAACAAATGTTTGGACATTTTTTCAGCGAACAGCCGTGTTCCGAAGTGGCGGGGGGCAGTCGACTCAAGGGGAAATGGCAATTGGCTGCGCAACTGGTTAATAATGGCTGCTCTCAACCCATTAACAGGGCGACAACGCAGCTATGTCTATTTTCAAAGGTCTGGGATGGCTCTTTCGCAGCCTCTGGCGCCTGCTCAACTTTACCCGCTTGATGCTGGTCAACCTGCTGTTTCTTCTCGTCGTGCTGGTCATTGTCTTCAGCGTCAGCCAGAGCGAGACCCCAAGCACCCCCATCGAGGGGGCGCTCACCCTCAATCTCTCCGGTGTGCTGGTAGAACAGCGCACCCAGACCGATCCCACGGTGCAACTGCTCAGGCAGATGGACAAGGGGGACGAGCAGCCAAGCGAAATCGTCCTCTCCGATCTGCTGTGGGCCATCAAGAGTGCGGGGAATGACGATCGCATCAAGGCGCTGGTGATCAAGCCCCAGGGTCTGCAAGGGGCCAGCCTCTCCAAACTGCAGGAAGTGACGGCCGCCATCGACGCCTTCAAGGAGAGCGGCAAGCCGGTCATCGCCATGGCGGACTACTACAGCCAGGGGGCCTATCTGCTCGCCGCCCACGCCGACCACGTGCTGCTCAACCAGAGTGGTGCCGTGCTGATCGAGGGGCTGGGTGTCTACCAGACCTACTTCAAGTCGGCACTGGAGAAGCTCAATATCACCCCGCACGTCTTCAAGGTCGGCACCTACAAGTCCTTCGTCGAGCCCTACACCCGGGACGAGATGTCCCCCGAGAGCAAGGAGGCGAACCAGCGCTGGCTGGATCAGCTGTGGCAATCCTATGTGGCCGACGTGGCGGAGCAGCGGGAGATCGAACCGGATGCCGTGGCACCGAACAAGGATCACTTCCTCGAACTGCTGCGCAAGGCCGGTGGCAATGCGGCCAGCTACGCCCTCGACAACGGTCTGGTGGATCAACTCGCCACCCGCGACGAAATGACCCAGGCGGTGATCAAGGAAGTGGGCGAGGCCGATGACCACGGCTGGAAGGGCGTGGGCCTGAAAGAGTATCTGGCCGCCATCCCGGAACAGTACCCCCAGAGCGGCAAGGATGAGGTAGGCCTCATCACTGCCAGCGGCGCCATCATGGATGGCGTCCAGCCTGCCGGCACCATCGGCGGCGACAGCCTTGCCGATCTGCTGGCCGAGGCCCGCCGTGACGATCAGGTGAAAGCCGTGGTACTGCGAGTGGACAGCCCCGGCGGCAGCGCCTTTGCCGCCGAGCAGATCCGCGCCGAATTGCTGGCCCTGAAACAGGCGGGCAAGCCGGTGGTCATCTCCATGGGCAGCTACGCCGCCTCCGGTGGCTACTGGATCTCCGCCGATGCGGACAAGATCTTCGCCTCCCCCACCACCCTCACCGGCTCCATCGGGGTGTTCGGCATGTTCGCCACCATCGACAAGGCGCTCTCCCAGTACGGAGTACACACCGACGGCGTCGGCACCACCGACTTCGTGGGGGTCGGGCTGACCCGTGCCCTGCCGGATCACGTGGGTGAAGCCATTCAACTGAGCGTGGAAGACACCTATCAGCGCTTTGTCGGCCTGGTGGGCAAGGGCCGGGGCCTTAGCCCAGAAGAGGCGGAAAAAGCCGCCGAAGGCCGGGTCTGGACCGGGCAGGATGCCAAGGCACTGGGGCTGGTGGACGAGTTTGGCAATCTGGATGACGCCCTCAAGGCGGCCGCCGATCTCGCCAACCTCAAGAGCTGGCAGGTCACCCCCATCGCACCGGAAGAGTCTGCCAGGGACAAGTTCCTGCGCGAGCTGTTTGACCGCAGCGCCCAGGCGCTGGCCCCGCACCTGCAAAGCTGGCTGCCCGCCGGGCTTGGCAAGGCGCTGCTGGAGATGAACCGCACTCTGGACCCGCTGACCCGCTTCAACGATCCCCAGGGCACCTACGCCTTCTGCCCGGTCTGTCTCCCCTGACGCCGGGGACAGCCATAAAAAAACCGCCGACAGGCGGTTTTTTTATGGGGCAAGCGGCCTTGTCAGGTCAGCAAGCCGGACGCTTGCCAGCGGTGCAACTCTGCCAGCACCCGGGTCTCTCGCGCCGTCCACTGGGGACAGGGACCCGCCAGCTGGGTCTTGTTGGTCTGCAGTGCCTCGGCCAGGGGGAACCAGCCCGGCGTGAAGCCGAGGCGGATCTCGTAGGGCTGGGGGCGCGGCGCACTCCAGTCCTCCCCGACCCGGCAGAGGTAATAGGACGATCGGATGCAGTAGGCATCGTAATCCGGCTCGCGCGCGGCACGATACTCCCGGGTCTCTCCCAGCAGGGGACCCACGGCCACCAGCTCGGCGCCACACTCTTCCCGCAGCTCCCGGGCCAGGGCCGCATCGTGCGCCTCCCCGTGCTCGATGCCGCCACCGGGGAACATGAGATCCCCGTTGACGCTGGAGTGCACCAGCAGCAGTCGATCACCACGCATCACCACGGCCCTCACCGTGGCCCGTTCAAGCACCCTGTCCTCGCCGCGGATCTGGCCGTGCACGAGACGGATATCGAAGGGATGGGCCCACTCCCGGGCTTCTGACAGGGTCGGATTCATGGTGTGCGGTAGCTCCCCTGCCTGAGTGCATCGACGATGGTGGCCGCCTGGTCGTCCAGCGTCTCCTGCTCCTCCTTGCCGATGGCATGGTAAATGCCGAGCCGGGTGGCGGAGACCTCGGGGCTCTCCTGGAATGACTCGCTCACCTTGCCCCACAGATAGGCCTGATCAAATCGCTTCTGCCCCATGTAGAGGGTGCTGAGGGCGGTGAGGATCCGGCTGTTGACCTTGTCCCCCTCCCGATAGAGGGAGAGCGCATGGTGCATCAGCCTGATGGCCTTCTCGGGCTCGCTCTTGGCATAAATGCCGCCGAGCGCCAGTTGCAGCTCGGGCTCCTCGAGGCTCGGCGTCCCCTCCTGCGCGAGGAAGCTGGCGCGGGCCTCGGGACTGGTGTTGTTGGTCCAGTGCCAGAGCAGCAGGTAGGGATCCCGGGAGTTCCGGGTTTGCCCATCCAGCTGTTCCAGTTGACGGCTGGCGGCCAGCATCCCTTCCACTCTGGGGCTCTTCTGCTCCCTGGCCCGCTTGTACTCGATGTTGGTGGAGTGCTCGGCGCACTGCAGATAACGCTCCAGGCCGCGCATCAGATCGTACTTGCGCCTGTCCGTCCCCTCTTCCTGGAGATAGTAACGACCGCGAATGACGTCGCTGCGCTCATAGCGACACCAGCCGTCGTCCACCAGGTCCGCGCACAGGGCGGGATATTGGGAGCAGATGTTGTGGATCCTGTCGTCGTCGCAGGCCGTCAACGTCAGGCAACAAGCGAGGGAAAGCAGTAACGGACGCTGTGAGAATAGGGTCATGGTTCACATCTGGTTGATAACAATCGCAACCCGCACCGGCCACCGCCAACTAGCAAACAGGCTACATATCCATTACAATGCGCGCGCCGTATAAGGCCGCGATTGCAGAATAATATAACGAAACCATCAGCCCTACACTGATCTGCCTTCGACGAATTTCAATTTGCCCAGGCAACTTGCTTCAACAACGTGAAATAAAAGGATCTGGTTAATGACCCACGAGCACTACTTGCAGGCGTGGCAGGAGAGCCAGGAGCTCGCCGAAGCCATGCAACCCTTGATAGGTCGCCTCTACCGACAGCAAGGGATAGAGATCACCCTCTACGGACGCCCGCTGCAAAACGCCTCCACCATCGATATCCTCAAGGCCCACCGGGTCGTTCGCCGCCACCAGGGAGCCCCCCTCCCTATCCAACAGAGCTTTCCCCTGCTGCAAGCCATCCTGGCCCTGAACCCGACCGCCGCCGAAGTCGATCTCGGCAAACTGGCCGTGGGCTACTGGCAGGATCACCAGGATGAAGCCGGCATCGAGGACTATCTGCGCGCCAAGCTGGCACCGGCCCTGAACCGCAGTGCTGTGCCCGCCCCGACCGACGTGGTGCTCTACGGCTTCGGCCGCATCGGCCGCCTGCTGGCCCGTCTGCTCATCGAGCGCACCGGCGCCGCCAACTCCCTGCGCCTGCGCGCCATCGTGGTGCGCGGCGGTCGCGACGGGGATCTGGAGAAGCGTGCCAGCCTGCTGCGCCGCGATTCGGTGCACGGCCCCTTCAACGGCTCCATCGAGGTGGATGTGGAACGCAGCGCCATCATCGCCAATGGCACCTTCATCCAGGTGATCTACGCCAACAGCCCGGCCGACATCGACTACACCGCCTACGGCATCGACAATGCGCTGATCGTTGACAACACCGGCGTCTGGCGTGACGAGGCGGGCCTGTCCGAGCACCTCAAGGCCCGCGGCGCCGCCCGGGTACTGCTGACCGCCCCCGGCAAGGGGGAGATGAAGAACGTGGTGTTCGGGGTCAACCACGAGGTGATAGGCCCGGATGACAAGATAGTCTCCGCCGCCTCTTGCACCACCAACGCCATCACCCCGGTGCTCAAGGTGATGCAGGACAAGTACGGCATCCGCCACGGCCACGTGGAGACGGTCCACTCCTACACCAACGATCAGAACCTCATCGACAACTATCACAAGGGCGAGCGCCGCGGTCGCAGCGCAGCCCTCAACATGGTGATGACCAGCACCGGCGCCGCCAAGGCGGTGGCCAAGGCGCTGCCGGAGCTAAAGGGCAAGTTGACCGGCAACGCCATCCGGGTGCCCACACCCAACGTGTCCCTGGCCATCATCAACCTGTCGCTGGAACAGACCACCGATCGGGAGAGCCTCAACGCCTATCTGCAGCAGATGGCACTGAGCTCGGCCCTGCATCGCCAGATCGACTTCAGTGCCAGCACCGAGCTGGTCTCCTCCGACATGGTGGGCTCCCGTTTTGCGGGCATCGTCGACTCCCAGGCCACCATCGCCGAGGGGGATCACTGCGTGCTCTACGTGTGGTATGACAACGAGTTCGGGTACAGTTGTCAGGTAGTCCGGGTGATGGAGCAGATGGCTGGCGTAGTTCGCCAGGATCTACCGGTATAGTCCGCCAGGATCTACCGGTATAGTCCGACAGGATCTGCCCGCCTGAACCCGTGTTCATGGCTCAATTTTCAAGGAGAGGCCGGATGTCGTTTCAACAAGGTGAGTTTCTACAAGCGATCAGGCAGATGCCCGCAGAGGTGTACGAGCGGCTCAAGACTGCGGTCGAGCTCGGCAAATGGCCGGATGGCAAGCCCCTGACCGAGGAGCAGAAGGCCACTTCCCTGCAGGCCGTGATGGCCTGGCAAGCGATGCACCTTGAGAACCCCGAGCACATGAACATCGGCCGTGACGGCGAAATCGTGATGAAGAGCAAGAGCGAGCTCAAGCGTCAGTATCGCGACGAGGAAGAGATAGTGCGGGTCGATCTCAACCACTGAGTCTGAGCCACCCGCCACAACGAAAGAGGGGAGCCAATATGGCTCCCCTCTCTTTTTCCTGACATATCCCCCTCATCCCCGGCCCTTCTCCCACCAGGGGAGAAGGGAGCTGGCACGCACCTGCGAGCAGTCAGCGGGCCACCTGCCGGCGATCTTCATGGCAAACCTCGCCACCTCGATCTATCCCCTCTCCCGCTGGGAGAGGGTTAGGGTGGGAGGGAAAGTCAGGGGGTCAGTTCACCCCGCAGGGACTGCTGCATCAGCTCGCGGATGCGGGGCGCCGGCAGATCCTGGCTCAGCAGGAAGTGCAGCTTGGTGAGCGCCGCCTCGGCGGTCATGTCAAAGCCCGAGATGACTCCCGCACGGGAGAGGGCGTTGCCGGTGGCATAGCCCCCCATGTTGACCTTGCCGTGCAGGCACTGGCTCAGGTTGACGATGATGACGCCCCGGGCAGATGCCTCGGAGAGCAGCGCCAGCATGGCCGGGTTCTGGGGCGCATTGCCCACCCCGAAGGAGAGCAGGATCAGCGCACGCACCGGCTGTTGCAGGATGTTCGCTATCACCTCAGCCGAGATCCCCGGGTAGAGGGTCACCACCCCGATGGGCTGGGGGGTGATGTCGTGCAGCACCAGGGGGCGATCGCACGGCACGCCCAGCTCACCTGCCTCCAGGGAGATGGCGATACCGGCATTGAGCAGGGGCGGGTAGTTGGGCGAGTCGAAGGCGTGGAAGCCGTCGGCATGCACCTTCTTGCTGCGGTTGCCGCGATAGAGCTGGTTGTTGAAGAAGAGCGTCACCTCGTGGATCGGGTAGTTGGCCGCGATATAGAGGGCGTTGAGCAGGTTCTGCTGACCGTCCGAGCGCAGCTCGGCCAGGGGGATCTGGGAGCCGGTGATGATGACCGGCTTGTGCAGATCTTCGAGCATGAAGGAGAGCGCAGACGCGGTGAACGACATGGTGTCGGTGCCGTGCAGAATGACGAAACCGTCGTACTTGTCGTAGTTGCCCTTGATATCCTCGGCGATGCGCTGCCAGTCTGCTGGCGTCATGTCGGAAGAGTCGATGAGGGGGGCATATTCGTGAATATGGTAATCGGGCATTTCCGGTCGATGGAACTCGGGCATCCGTGCCAGACAGTCCTCCATGAAGCCCGCCATCGGTACATAACCGTGGTCGGAACGCTGCATCCCTATGGTGCCGCCTGTGTAGGCAATGTAGATGGACTTCTTCACACCCTCTCCTCTCTCTGGACTGGAAACCGGCAAATCAAACAGGGCTCAACCGATACAGCCCCCCGTCCTTCAGATGGTGCGGGCGGGCTCAATATCGGTCATCAGCAGACCTCTTGAGGGTCTGTGTCCTCCCGTGGGGGCGGAACCGGGCGAATTATAAAGAGTGCCGCTGCAAATGACAGCCGCAGCAGCATTGTTGCGATCCGGAGCGCACTCGGCGAGGCAGTTTTAAATGCCATGTTAACACCATGTTTTAATCATTAATGTGACACATGTGGATGTACTTGGTGTTTTTTGCTAGTATCCGGCGGATTTTTCACAAATCTCATCTGGACGCCCGACGAACACGGGCTCGTGTCGACCCCCTCTTATGCAGAGGGACGGGGCTGCGGCCCCTCTGTCACTGGCGCGTTCGCCACTCTGTTTCATCCCGGCTGGATCCGTGAGTCTTTCTCGCCAAAGACACAGCCGATCAACATGGGAGCACTGAATGCTACAACTTGATGCCTACGCCACCCTGGTCGCCGCGACCCTGGTGCTGCTGCTTGGCCGCCTGCTGGTCAACAAGATAGGACCCCTGCGCACTTTCAACATCCCCAAACCCGTGGCCGGTGGCCTGGTGGTTGCCCTGGTGCTGCTGGTGCTGCGTTCCACCCTGCAGATCGAACTGCAATTTGATACCAGCCTGCAGACGGCCCTGATGCTGACCTTCTTCGCCTCCATCGGCCTCTCCGCCGATCTGGGCAGCCTCAAGCGCGGCGGCAAGGCGGTGGCCACCTTCCTGCTGGTGGTCACCGGCCTGCTGCTGGTGCAGAACACCCTGGGGGTGGGTCTGGCCACCCTGCTGGGGCTGGATCCCCACATGGGGCTGCTGGCCGGCTCCATCACCCTCTCCGGCGGCCACGGCACCGGGGCGGCCTGGGGCTCCATCTTCACCGAGAAATACGGCGTGCAATCCGCCGCCGAGCTGGCGATTGCCTGTGCCACCTTCGGCCTGGTGCTGGGGGGCCTCATCGGCGGCCCGGTGGCCCGTTATCTGGTGAAGAAGGTGCAGGTGCCCGGTGAGGAGCACAACCGTGACGGCGCCCCCCAGGGCTTCGAGATGCCGGACATGGAGCGCCCGCTCACCACCTTCAGCCTGATCGAGACCCTGGCACTCATCGCCATCAGCCTGAAAGGGGGCGAAATGCTGGCCCTCTACCTCAAGGGCGGCGTCTTCGAGTTGCCGATCTTCGTCTGCGTGCTGTTCGTCGGCGTGCTGCTGCGCAACCTGCTCACCCTGCTCAACTGGCACGAAGTAAGCGACCGCGAGGTCTCCCTGCTCGGCAACGTCAGTCTGTCGCTCTTCCTCGCCATGGCGCTGATGAGCCTCAGGTTGTGGGAGCTAGCAAGCCTGGCCCTGCCCATCTTCATCCTGCTGGCCGTGCAGACGGTGGCCATGGCGCTCTACGCCATCTTCGTCACCTTCCGGGTCATGGGGCGCAACTATGATGCAGCCGTGCTGGCGGCGGGCCACTGCGGCTTCGGCCTCGGCGCCACCCCCACGGCCATTGCCAACATGCAGGCCATTACCCAGCGCTTCGGCCCCTCCCACCTGGCTTTCCTGGTGGTGCCCATGGTCGGAGCCTTCTTCATCGACATCATCAACGCCGTGGTGATCAAGCTGTTCCTGGCCCTGCCCTTCCTGTGATCCCGGACGCAGGCCCCGTATGACAGAGCCCACCTTGCGGTGGGCTCTTTGCTTGCTGGTCCCTGGACGCTGCCCCGACCCCCACCAACGGGCCGACGACAGGCAACAAAAAGCCCCGCACCAAGGTGCGGGGCTTTTTACTGACGCCACGGTAGGTAGGACTGCGGCCTGACCTTCCTTACAAAATAAAGGTCGACACCTGCTGGTTCAGGTTGGTGGCACGCCCCTTGAGGTTGTGCGCCTGATCCAGGTCGCGCATGGCGGAAGCGGTGATCTCGTCGCTCACATCCTTGATGGCGGTGGTGTTCTGGGTGATTTCACCGGTCACCTGGGTCTGCTCCTCGGCGGCGGTGGCGATCTGGCCCGCCATGTCGGAGATGAGGCTGACGGCCTGGGTGATCTCCTCCAGGGCCGCAGCGGCAGCGTCGGCATCCTTCACGCTGTTGTCCGCCAGCCCCTGGCTGGTCTGCATCAGGCTCACCGCGCGGGCCGTGGTCTGTTGCAGGGTTTCGATGGTGGACTGGATCTCCTGAGTGGAATCCTGGGTACGGCGCGACAACACCCGCACCTCGTCCGCCACCACGGCGAAACCGCGACCCTGTTCGCCGGCACGGGCCGCTTCGATGGCCGCGTTCAGCGCCAGCAGGTTGGTCTGCTCGGCGATGCCCTGGATGGTGGAGAGGATGCCGGAGATGGCCTGAGCGTGACGGCTCAGCTCGCCGATGACGCCGGTCGCCTGCCCCACTTCCTCGGCCAGGTTGTTGATGGATTGGCGAGTCTGGTTTACCAGGATCTTGCCCTGTTCACTGCTCTGGGCGGATTGCTGGGCGGCGGCAGCGGTGTTCTCGGCGTTGCCCGCGATCTCCATGGTGGCACTCGCCATCTCGGTAACGGCGGTGGCGACCATGGTCACCTCCTGTTGCTGGCGTTGCAGCTCTTCCACCGCGGCCTGGTTGGTCACCAGACTGCGTTCTGCATCGGCGTTCAGCTCGTTGGCAAGCTGACGGATGTTGGCGATGAGCTGATGCTGGCTGCCCACGAAGCGGTTGAAGCTGCCGGCGAGCTGGCCCACTTCGTCATTGGCGTCGATCTTGATGCGCTGGGTCAGATCGCCGTTACCGTCGGCGATGCGGGCCAGGGCCTGGGACACCTTGGTGAGGGGACCGAGCAGCAGGCTGACCAGCCAGGAGATGGCGAGAATGCTGCCCACCAGCACCAGCAGGGCCAGGCCGAGCTGGGTCATCAGCAGGGAGGAGAGCGGCGCCTCCAGGGTGCTCTTGTCCAGTACCAGCACCAGCTCCCAGTCGGTGTCCGGAATGTCCGTCGCCCACAGCAGCTTGTCACGCCCCTCGTTGTCGAAGAAAGCAGGCACCAGGCTGTTGCTCACCTTGCTCTGCTCGATCAGGGCATTGGTCAGATCGTTGTCGATCTCGCTGGCTGGCTTCATCGCCTTGGCCGCATCCTTGTAGGCGATGACGGTGCCATCCTTGTGCATCAGGATGGCGAAGCCGTCCGCTGGCAGCTTCATCTTGGTGATGTCATCCACCAGAGAGGCGATGGAGAGATCCCCCCCCACCACGCCGCCCTGGGCAGGCTGGGCCAGGGTCACCACCAGGATGTTGTAGGCCACGTCGAGGTAGGGTTTGGTGACGATCATACCGCCCTTGGCCATGGCTTCCTGATACCAGCCACGGGAGCGGGGATCGTAACCGTCGCGGTTGATGGAGGGGTCGGAGTCGTTCATCTTGCCGCTGCCCTCACCGAAATAGGTGAGCTGGAAACGGCCGGACACCTGGGCCTGTTGCAGGGCGTTGAGGGGCTCGGCACCGGCCTTGTTGCCAAGGGCCTGGATGACGTCACGACGGGCGGCAAGCCAGTCGCTGACGCTGGCGGCCTGCTGGCTGCCAAGGCGCTGCACCTGTTCCTGACTGCCTTGCAGCAGCATGGACTTCTGGCTGGTGTAGCTCTGCCAGGAGAGCAGCAGGATCACCAGTGACAAGGCGATGACCACAGACAACAGTATCTTCTGCTTGAGTGATAGGTTTTTCATCGTGTTTTCTTCTTGTGGGGGTCGGGAACAGGATCAATCGGGAGTGCGTGGCACTGTGTGTTGTTAGCGGCCAATCTGCGCAAAACTGAAGCGGAGAATGGCGTGAGTGACGATATTTTACGCGGAAATTTTAAAAATGCTGCGGAAAATTGGAGCAGGAAAAAGAGCGGGGCCAGCCAACCCTGTTTATTCCTTCTGCAATTGGCTAGAATATCCCGTTTTTAAATCACATCGACCCCGAGAGTTTTCACGATGTTTGAAGTCAATCCTGTATTAAACAAGCTTAAGGAGCTGTCTGAGAGGACCGAGCTGCTTAGGGGGTACCTTTGACTATGACGCCAAGAAAGAGCGTCTAGAAGAGGTCAATGCCGAGCTGGAACAGCCGGATGTCTGGAACGAACCCGAGCGCGCACAGGCGCTGGGCAAGGAGCGCGTCTCCCTGGAGAACGTCGTCAGCACCATCGATACCCTGACCCAGGGCGTCGATGACGTCGAGATGCTGGTCAGCCTGGCCGTCGAAGGCGAAGACGAAGAGACCTTCAACGAAGCCGTGGTCGAAGCGGACGAGCTGGAGGCCAAGCTGGTGGATCTCGAGTTCCGTCGCATGTTCTCCGGTCAGCACGACGGTTCCGACTGCTACATCGACATCCAGTCCGGTTCCGGCGGCACCGAGGCCCAGGACTGGGCCAACATGGTGCTGCGCATGTACCTGCGCTGGGGTGATGCCCACGGCTACAAGCCCGAGCTCATCGAATGCTCCGAGGGCGACGTGGCCGGCATCAAGTCCGCCACCATCAAGTTCACCGGCGAGTATGCCTTCGGCTGGCTGCGCACCGAGACCGGCGTGCACCGCCTGGTACGCAAGTCGCCGTTCGATTCCGGTGGCCGTCGCCACACCTCGTTCTGCTCCGTGTTCGTCTACCCCGAGATCGATGATGACATCGAGATCGAGATCAACCCGGCTGATCTTCGCATCGACGTCTACCGCGCCTCCGGTGCCGGTGGTCAGCACGTCAACCGGACCGAGTCCGCGGTGCGTATCACCCACGTGCCGACCGGCGTGGTGGTGCAGTGCCAGAACGACCGTTCCCAGCACAAGAACAAAGATCAGTGTATGAAGCAGTTGAAGGCCAAGCTCTACGAGCTGGAAATTCAAAAGCAGAACGCTGAGAAGCAAGCCCTCGAAGAGACCAAGTCCGACATCGGCTGGGGCAGCCAGATCCGCTCCTACGTACTGGATGATTCCCGTATCAAGGATCTGCGCACCGGCGTCGAAACCCGCAATACCCAATCGGTACTCGACGGCGACTTGGACAAGTTTATCGAAGCCAGCCTGAAATCAGGCCTGTAAACAGAGCAGCAGGAATCACCATGTCTGAACAAACCACCACCCCGGAAGTCGACCAGACTCTCGAACTGAACAACGAGATGCTTGAGCGTCGCTCCAAGCTGGCCGCCTTGCGCGCCCAGGGCAACCCCTTCCCAAACGATTTCCGTCGTGACAGCCTCTCCGGCGATCTGCACGCCGAATTCGGCGACAAGAGCAATGACGAGCTGGTCGCCCTGGGTAAACAGGTGAAGATTGCCGGTCGCATCATGACCCGCCGGATCATGGGCAAGGCGTCTTTCGCGACCCTGCAGGACATGGCTGGCAAGATCCAGATCTACGTGACCCGTGACGACCTGCCGGAAGGCTTCTACAACGAGCAGTTCAAGAAGTGGGATCTGGGTGACATCGTCGGTGTCGAGGGCACCCTGTTCCGCACCAACGCCGGTGAGCTCTCCGTACACGTCTCCACCATCCGCCTGCTGACCAAGGCCCTGCGCCCGCTGCCCGAGAAGCACAAGGGTCTGACCGACCAGGAAGCCCGCTGCCGCCAGCGTTACCTGGACCTGATCGCCAACGAAGAGTCCCGCAAGACCTTCGTGACCCGCACCAAGGTGGTGGCCGGCATTCGCAAGTTCCTGAATGACAAGCGCTTCATGGAAGTGGAAACCCCCATGATGCAAGTCATCCCGGGTGGCGCCTCCGCACGTCCCTTCATCACCCACCACAATGCGCTGGACATCGACATGTACCTGCGTATCGCTCCGGAACTCTATCTGAAGCGTCTGGTGGTCGGTGGTTTCGAGCGTGTCTACGAGATCAACCGCAACTTCCGCAACGAAGGTATCTCCGTTCGCCATAACCCCGAGTTCACCATGCTCGAGTTCTATATGGCCTACGCCGATTACATCGATCTGATGGATCTCACCGAAGAGATGCTGCGCACCCTGGCACAGGACATCCTGGGCGACACCAAGATCCGTTACGCCAAAGAGGGCGAAGAGGGCCTGACCATCGATTTCGGTCAGCCGTTCCAGCGCCTCTCCATGGTCGACTCTATCCTGAAGTACAACCCGGGTGTGACCCGTGACGATCTGGCCACCCTGGAGAAGGCCACCGCCGTCGCCAAGGGTCTGAAGATCGAGCTGATGAAGAGCTGGGAGCTGGGCCACGTGATCACCGCGATCTTCGAAGAGACCGTGGAACACATGCTGCTGCAACCGACCTTCATCACCGAGTACCCGGCCGCCGTCTCCCCGCTGGCCCGTCGCAACGACCAGAACCCGGACGTCACCGACCGCTTCGAGTTCTTCATCGGCGGCCGCGAGCTGGCCAACGGCTTCTCCGAGCTGAACGATGCGGAAGATCAGGCCGAGCGCTTCCAGGCCCAGGTTGACCAGAAAGCCGCAGGGGACGACGAAGCCATGTTCTACGACGCCGACTTCGTCACCGCGCTGGAACACGGTCTGCCGCCGACCGCCGGCCAAGGTATCGGTATCGACCGTCTGGTGATGCTGTTCACCAACAGCCACACCATCCGCGACGTCATCCTGTTCCCGGCCTTGCGTCCACAAAAGTAAGCGCCGCAGAAACAGGGCCGCAGCAAAACGCTGCCGTCCATGGCAATCAAAACGCCCCGCAATTGCGGGGCGTTTTTTTATGACGGACACAACCGGTGCGAACCTTCAATACGCCACCATACGCCACCAACTTGCCGCTTATCAGGCCGGTGGCAGCAGCCACTCCCCCTGCCACAGGGTCAGTGCCCGGCCCGCCATCAGCACCCGCTCCTCCTGCAATTCCAGCCTGAGATCCCCGCCTCGGGCCGAGACCTGGCGGGCCCGCAATTGCCGTTTGCCGAGCCGCTCGGCCCAGAAGGGCACCAGGGCGCAGTGGTTGGAGCCGGTCACCGGATCCTCGTCCACTCCTACCCAGGGGGCGAAGTAGCGGGAGACGAAGTCGTCCTCCTTCCGGCTCGATGGCGCCGTCACCATGATCCCCCGGCCCGGCAGCGCCCGCAGGGCGTGAAAATCGGGGGTGAGCGCGCGGACCTCTTCCTCGCTGGCGAGCTCAAGCAGGAACTTGGCCCCGGCCGCCAGGGTTTGCAGCGGCCGGCAACCGACCGCAGCCCCATAGGCCGGATCCAGAATGAGCGGCGCCAGGGCAATGCGCGGAAAATCGAGCCAGATCCACTCCCCTTCCCGCCGGGCAACCAACTCGCCGCTGCGGGTCGCGAAGCGGATGGGCTGAGCTTCGGCCACCTCCCCCGTCTGCCACAGCACATGGGCCGCCGCCAGGGTGCCATGGCCGCACAAGTCCACCTCCACTTGCGGGGTGAACCAGCGCAATCCGTAATGCCCCTCTCCCAGTTGGGTCAGAAAGGCGCTCTCAGAGAGGTTGAACTCCGCTGCCATGGCCTGCAGCTCGGCGTCGGGCCGCGCTTCCCCCAGCACCACCACGGCGGGGTTGCCTCCGAAGGGGTGATGGCTGAAGGCGTTGACATGATAGAGACGGGACATGGTTGCTCCTTGGGGCATGAGAGATCACCGGGACAGGGGGCTCGGCAAGGCCATTTTTATATCACGGGCGCACCGGGGCTGAGATGGATTTTGGCTTTATAAATTCATAAATCGCATAAAGAAGATATTTTTATTCTTTGTTGTTATTCATTACACCCCTTACCCTGACCAAAAATCAGACCATGGAAGACATGTGTGATGCCATTGACAGCCCCCATCCTGAGCCCGCTCTCTGACGAACAGCAGCGCCAGCTCAACCAAGTTCTCACCACCCTCAATACCCAGCAACTGGCCTGGGTCAGCGGTTATCTCTACGGCCTCTCCCAGGCGGGCGTCCAGCCCGTGGCGAGCGCAGGCGCAGAAGCCGCGGCTCCCGGCGGCAGCCTGACCATTCTCTACGGCTCCCAGACCGGGAATGCCAAGGGCGTGGCCAGCGCCATCAAGGCCCAGGCCGAGGCCCGCGGCCTGCCGGTGACCCTCACCTCCATGGCGGACTACAAACCCAAGCAGCTCAAGAAAGAGAGCCACCTGCTGGTGGTAGTGAGCACTTACGGGGAGGGGGAGCCCCCCGAGAGCGCCGTCGATCTGTTCGAGCAGCTCAAAAAGGGCAAGGTCGGCAAGCTGGAAGGGCTCAAGTTTGCCGTGCTGGGGCTGGGTGACAGCTCCTATGAGTTCTTCTGCCAGACCGGCAAGGATTTCGATGGTTTCCTCGCCAAAGCGGGGGCCGAGCGCATCCATGAGCTAGCTAGCCTCGATGTGGATTATCAGGATGCCGCCAAGGCCTGGGGCGAGCAGGCCGTTGCGGCGGTCGCCGCCACCCTCTCTGCCGGCGCCGCGACCGCCAGCGTGGCGGGCTCGGTGCAGGCCGCCGTCGGCCACAGCCAGTACAACAAGGAGAACCCCTTCCCGGCCAGACTCTCGGTGAACCAGAAGATCACCGGCCGCGACTCCACCAAGGACATCCGTCACATCGAGATCAACCTGGAAGAGTCCGGCATCACCTATCAACCGGGGGATGCGCTCGGCATCTGGTTCGACAACGACGCCGATCTCGTGGGGGAAGTGCTGGCCCTGACCGGTCTGACCGGTGAGGAGGCCACCCCCCATGGCAGCCTGCGCGAGGCGCTGACCCGTCACTACGAGCTGACCCGGTTGCACGGGGGCCTGATCACTGGCCTCGCCGAGATCACGGACAACGCGGCGCTCAAAGATCTGGCCGGTGACAAGGCCCAGGTCAACGCCCTGGTGGCCAGCGCCCAGGTGGTGGACGTACTGAAACGCTTCCCGGCTTCCTTGAGTGCCGATCAACTGATCGCACTGCTGCGCCCCCTCACCCCCCGCCTCTACTCCATCGCCTCCGCCCAGAGCGAGGTGGAAGAAGAGGTGCACCTGACCGTCGGCGTGGTGCGCTACCTCCAAGAAGATGGCACAGTGCGAAGCGGCGGCGCCTCCTCCTATCTGGCGGACCGTCTGCCGGAAGATGCCGAGGTCCGGGTGTTCGTGGAGCACAACGACAACTTCCGCCTGCCCGCCAATCCCGACACCCCCGTCATCATGGTGGGGCCGGGCACCGGCATTGCCCCGTTCCGCGCCTTCCTGCAGGAGCGGGAAGCACAGGGGGCAGAGGGCAAGAACTGGCTCTTCTTCGGCAACCCCCACTTCACTCAGGACTTCCTCTATCAGGTGGAGTGGCAGCGTTATGTGAAATCGGGACTGCTGTCCAGGATCTCCCTGGCCTTCAGCCGGGATCAGGCCAACAAGATTTATGTGCAGGACCGCCTGCGCGAGGCAGGGCTTGAGCTCTACCAGTGGCTGGAAGCAGGCGCTCACTTCTATGTGTGTGGCGACGCCAACCACATGGCGAAGGATGTGCAGGAAGCCCTGCTGGAAGTGATTGCGGAACACGGCCACAAGAGCCGTGAGGAAGCAGAAGAGTATCTGAGCGAATTGCGTCGTGCCAAACGTTATCAAAGGGATGTCTATTGATGAGCAAACAACTTATTCCGGGACCGGTCGAAGGGCCGCTGGCTGACAACGAACGCCTCAAGCGCGAGAGCAACTTCCTGCGCGGCACCATCGCCGAAGATCTGCAGGACCCGCTCACCGGCGGCTTCAACGGCGACAACTTCCAGCTGATCCGCTTCCACGGCATGTATCAGCAGGATGACCGCGACATCCGCCCGGAGCGCGCCGCCCAGAAGCTGGAGCCCCTGCACAACGTCATGCTGCGCGCCCGCCTGCCCGGCGGCATCATCACCCCGGCCCAGTGGCAGGTGATCGACAAGTTCGCCGAAGAACACAGCATGTACGGCAGCATCCGCCTGACCACCCGCCAGACCTTCCAGTTCCACGGGGTACTGAAGCGCGACATCAAGCTGATGCACCAGACCCTCAACAGCACAGGTATCGACTCCATCGCCACCGCGGGGGACGTGAACCGCAACGTACTCTGCACCAGCAACCCGGTGGAGTCCGAGTTGCACCAGGAGGCCTACGAGTGGGCCAAGAAGATCTCCGAGCACCTGCTGCCCAAGACCCGCGCCTACGTGGAGATCTGGCTGGATGGCGAGAAGCTGGGGGGTGACGAGGAGCCGATCCTGGGCTCCAACTACCTGCCGCGCAAATTCAAAACGACCGTGGTCATCCCGCCCCACAACGATGTGGACATCCACGCCAACGATCTCAACTTCGTGGCCATTGCCGATCACGGCAAGCTGGTGGGCTTCAACGTGCTGGTGGGGGGCGGTCTGGCCATGACCCACGGCGACACCACCACCTACCCGCGCAAGGCGAGCGACTTTGGCTTCATTCCGCTCTCCCACGTGCTGGAGGTGGCGGCCGCCGTGGTCAGCACCCAGCGCGACTGGGGCAACCGGGTCAACCGCAAGAACGCCAAGACCAAGTACACCCTTGAACGGGTGGGGGTCGAGGCCTTCAAGGCCGAGGTGGAGAACCGCGCCGGCATCCAGTTCGGGCCGGTTCACCCCTATGAATTCACCAGTCGTGGCGATCGCTTCGGCTGGGTGGAGGGGATCGACGGCAAGCACCACCTGACCCTGTTTATCGAGAACGGCCGCCTGCTGGACTTCCCGGGCAAGCCCCTCAAGACCGGCATGCTGGAGATCGCCAAGGTGCATCAGGGGGACTTCCGCCTCACCGCCAACCAGAACCTCATCATCGCAGGCGTGCCTGCCGGCGAGAAGGCACGCATCGAAGCGCTGGCGCGCCAGTACGGTCTGCTGGATGACGGCGTGAGCGAGCAGCGCAAGCAGTCCATGGCCTGTGTGGCCCTGCCCACCTGCCCCCTGGCAATGGCCGAGGCCGAGCGCATGCTGCCTGCCTTCGTCACCGACATCGAGGGGCTGCTGGCCAAGCACGGCCTGGCGGATGACGCCATCATCTTCCGGGTCACCGGCTGCCCCAACGGCTGCGGCCGCGCCATGCTGGCGGAAGTGGGTCTGGTGGGCAAGGCGCCGGGTCGCTACAACCTGCACCTGGGGGGCAACCTCGAGGGGACCCGCATCCCGCGCCTGCACCTGGAGAACATCACCGAGCCGCAGATCCTGGCCGAACTGGACGCCCTGATCGGCCGCTGGGCCAAGGATCGCAACCCGGACGAGTGCTTCGGCGATTTTGTCATTCGCGCCGGGATCATCGCCCCGGTTATCGACTCCGCGAGGGACTTCTATGCAGCCTGAACAGACTGATACAGCCCGGCTGGCGCGCACCGCCGACGGCCGGCTCGACCTCGACGCCCTCCTGGCCCTGGGCCGGGAGGAGCAGGTCGAGGCGCTGGCCCCCCTCAACCGGGCGCTGGACGCCATGAGCGCCCCCGAGCGGGTGCGCTGGGCCCTGGCCAACCTGCCGGGAGAGCATGTGCTGTCGTCGAGTTTCGGCATCCAGGCGGCGCTCATGCTGCACCTGGTGAGCCGCGAGCGGGCCGACGTGCCCGTGGTGCTGACCGACACCGGTTATCTCTTCCCCGAGACCTACCGTTTCATCGACGAGCTGACCGAGCGTCTCGCGCTCAACCTCAAGATCTACCGGGCCGAACTCAGCCCGGCCTGGCAGGAGGCCCGCTTCGGCCTCCTGTGGGAGCAGGGGGTGGAGGGGATCACCCGTTACAACCAGCTCAACAAGGTGGAGCCCATGGACCGCGCCCTGAACGAGCTGGGTGCCCGCACCTGGTTCTCGGGCCTGCGCCGTGAGCAGTCTGGCAGCCGGGGCAAGCTGCCGGTGCTGGCCATCCAGCGCGGTCGCTTCAAGTTCCTGCCGGTGATCGACTGGAGCAACAAGGACGTCTTCTACTACTTCAAGGAGTTCGACCTCCCCTACCACCCGCTGTGGGAGCAGGGCTACCTCTCGGTCGGCGACGTGCACACCACCGCCAAGTGGGAGCCCGGCATGAGCGAGGAGCAGACCCGCTTCTTCGGCCTCAAGCGCGAGTGCGGCCTGCATGAGGAAGGTGGCGAGAGCGACGGCTCCGGCATCTGATCCCCCGGCCCGGCCATGTGCTGCGCTCGCCCACAAAAAAACGCCCGGCAACTACCGGGCGTTTTTCTTTGCGCAGAAGGGCGACGTACCCCTCATTACATGGCGGCGGCGCGCGCCTGATTCAGCCAGTCGTTCACCAGTGCCTCGTGGCCCTTGAGCCAGGCGTCGGCATGACGTTCCACGTCCGCCGGCTTGTTCTGCCCCTTGTTCATCAGGCCGTTCTGCACGTTGATGTCATTGAGCGGCAGCTTGACGATGGAGAAGAGCTTGGCGGCGGCCGGATTGGCCTCGGCAAACCGCTTGTTGGCAACGATGTGCATGGTGTTCACCGCAAAGCCGTAGTTCTTGCCGTTCGGCAAGCGGGTCTTGGCCGCATCCGGGGCGTCGGCGGGGACTTCCAGCCACACCACATCCTTGCCCGGCACCAGTTCGCTGCTGAGCCAGTAGGGGGTCCAGGTGTAATAGAGCACCGGCTTGCCGGCCTGGTAGCGAGCCAGGGTATCGGCGATCAGCGCCGCGTAGTTGCCCTGCTTGTGGGCCACCGTGGGGGTCAGACCAAAGGCGTCGAGGTGATGGTTGATCGCTCCCTCGCAGCCCCAGCCGGGGTTGCAACCGATGAGGTCGGCCTTGCCGTCGCCATCCCCGTCAAACAGCGCCGCCACCTCGGGATCCTTGAGCTGGCCCAGGTTGGTGATGCCGTATTGGGTCGCGGTCTTCTTGTCGATGAGGTACCCCTGGGCGGCACCGGCCACATAGGTGCCCTCACGGAAGAACACCTTGTCGCCCCCCGCCTGCTCGTACTTGTTGTCCTGCAGCGGCACCCAGTTGAACGCGAGGAAGGTGCCGTCTCCCTGGGCCACCGAGGCATAAGCCACGTTGTAGTCCACCTCCTGGGCGGGCTGGACATCGTAACCCAGACGCGCCATCAGCTTGCTCACCAGCAGGCTCTGGAAGGCCTCTTCCGGCAAGGAGCTCTGCAAGGGCTGAACGCGAACCCCCTCCCCCGGCAACTCTGCGCTGGCCATGGCGAGCGGGCTCAGCAGTTGGGCACTCAGCAGCAATGTGCCCAGGGTCAATCCTTTGGTGATCTGTCTCATGCATTTACTCCTTTGTAATCGATTTTCTTGTCACGACCGGTCAGACGCAGCAGCAGGGCGGCGGGGCCGTGCTGATACCAGCGGCCGGTACGGGTGCGATCCGGTTGCCCCATCGCCTGGGTGAGGCGGTCGAGCACGATGGCCAGCAGCACGATGCCGAGGCCGCCGATGGAGGCGAGCCCCATGTCGAGCCGGCCGATGCCGCGCAGCACCATCTGGCCGAGGCCCCCCACCGCGATCATGGAGGCGATCACCACCATGGAGAGCGCCAGCATCAGGGTCTGGTTGACCCCGGCCATGATGGTGGGCATGGCGAGCGGCAGCTGTACCTTGAACAGCAACTGGGAGGGGCTGGCACCGAACGAGTGGGCCGCCTCCACCAGATCCGTGGGCACCTGGCGAATACCCAGCATGGTGAGCCGGATCATGGGCGGCAGGGCGAAGATGACGGTCACCACCACCCCGGGCACGTTGCCGATGCCAAACAGCATCACGATGGGGATGAGGTAGACGAACGCCGGGGTGGTCTGCATGGCATCCAGCAGCGGCCGGGTCCAGGTGGAGAGCCGCTCGCTGCGGGCCAGCAGGATGCCGGTGGGCAACCCCAGCAACACGCAGAAGAACAGCGAGGTCAGCACCAGGGACAGGGTCACCATGGCATCGGACCAGGCCCCGATGAGCCCGATCCCCACAAGAGATACGAGCGTGCCGAGCGCCATGCGGCCGTTCACCAGTTGCCAGGCAAGCAGGGCCAGTAGCCCCATCATCAGGGTGGAGGGCACCGTCTGCAGCAGATGGGTCATGGCGTTCAGGGTCAGCTCCACCGGTGCGCGGATCAGCTGGAACAGCGGCCGCAGGTTCTCCACCAGCCAGCCGATGCCCCCTTCCACCCAGGTATCCAGCGGCACCAGCGCCTGCTGGAAAGGATCCAGCCAGTCGATGGCGGTTGTGGTGTCGGCGGCTTCGATCTGGTTCTGCCAGTCGGTGTTCTGGGTGTCGGTACTGCCCCAGGGATCGGACACCTCGGTGGACGCAGGTGCGCTCCAGGGGTCTGCCGCCACCTCATCGGCCCGCAGGGAAGGGCTCGCCAGCAGCACCAGGGCCAGCAGCCCGCTCAGCAAGAAATGGGGATTCATCAGCTTCATGCCGGGGTACTCCTGTCCAGGGTGTTGAGCAGATTGGCCTTGGAGATGAGGCCGAGGTAAGTGCCATCCTCCTCGACCACGGGCACCTGACAGGGGGCTGCCGCCACCTGGCTGATCAGTTCATTGAGGGCGGTGTCCGCCAGGATGGGCTGGATGTCCGCCAGCAACGCCTGCTCCAGGCTGCCTTTGGCCCTTACCGCCTGACCGAGCGACTCCACCGAGACGACCCCGAGGAAGCGCCGGCTGCGATCCACCACGTAGCCGAACTCCCGCTCAAGCTCCTTGAGCTGGCGCAGGGCGTTGCCCGGCCCGTCGGTGGTGTGTTTCTTGATGAGGGGCACCTGCTTGCGGCTGGCCACGTCGCGGGCGCTGAACACATGGGCCAGATCCACACCGCGAAAGAAGGCGCGCACATAGTCGTTGGCGGGCTGGTTCAGGATCTCGTCCGGGGTGCCCACTTGCACCAGCTGGCCATCCTGCATGATGGCGATGCGATCGCCGATGCGCATCGCCTCGTCCAGATCGTGGGAGATGAAGACGATGGTGCGCTGCTGGCTGGCCTGCAGCTTGAGCAGCTCATCCTGCATTTCGGTGCGGATCAGGGGATCCAGCGCGGAGAAAGCTTCGTCCATCAGCAGGATGTCGGGGTCATTGGCAAGGGCCCGGGCCAGCCCGACCCGCTGCTTCATGCCGCCGGAGAGGGCATCCGGATAAGCCTCTATCCACTGCCCCAACCCCACCTGATGGAGCGCCTGACGGGCGCTCTGCTGGCGCTCCGCCAGCGGTACACCGGCCAGCTCCAGCCCGAAGGCGGTATTTTCCAGCACACTCAGGTGCGGCATCAGGGCGAAGGACTGGAATACCATGCTGATCTTCTTGCGGCGCACCTGGCGCAGCTCGCGCTCCGAGATGGCGGCGATGTCCTCGCCATCGATCAGCACCTGGCCGCGGGTCGGCTCGATCAGCCGGTTGAAGAGACGCACCAGGGTGGACTTGCCCGAACCGGAGAGGCCCATCACCACGAAGATCTCCCCTTCGTTGATGGCCAGATTGACATCCTGAACCCCCAGGGTCTGTCCGGTCTTTTTCAGGATGCTGGCGCGATCATGCCCTTTCGCCAGCAATTTGAACGCTTTATCCGGCTGATCGCCGAAGATTTTGTAGAGGGATTTGACCTCGAGTTTGACTGTCATATTGTCCTTTTTTCTTGGCCGACGCCTTGCCTGGCAAACCGTCGAACGTGAGCCAATTGCTTTTAACACTAAGCAATTTCATGCCCAAGCAAAAGAACCAATTGAAGCCATCCTGGAAGGGTTAAATTTAAGTCATTGATTTTTATTGGTTATTTTTATTCATAAAAATCCATTAAATCACGATAAAAACGCCTATAACAGACAGGGTCGCCACAGTAGCGATGCACTTTCAGCACATTTCATTAATGATTAAAAGGCGTTAGCAGCAGGCGAAAAGAGAGGGTGGGGACGACTGCGCCCATCGGAGCGATGAATGGCCTATTTATTACATAACTAATCATTTTAATGTCACGCATTCTGGATATTGCTTCAGGCATCTTCAGCCATGTCGGTTCAGCGCTCTTCTCTTTTCGGCAACAGGGCACAAAAAAGCCCCCGGCTGTCGCAAGGGGCTCTTCATGGCATCAGAGGGCTCAGCGCCGCTGCCAGGTCTCGAAACAGTAGGGGTGGAGGTTCTTCTCGTCAGGCTGATGTAACTCGCGCTCGATGCAGGACCAGTCGCCCTCGTCGAAGGCCGGGAAACGGGTATCCCCCTCCACCGCCAGATCGATGCGGGTCAGATAGAGCCTGTCGGCCCGTGGCAGCAGCTGGCCGTAGAGATGACCGCCCCCGATCACCATCAGCTCGGCCACGTCGCTGCCCGCCAGCAGCGCCAGTGCGGCCTCCACCGAGTCGATGACCTCCACGCCGTCGGCCCGGTAGTCGGGGTTGCGGCTGATCACCAGATTGCGGCGCCCGGGCAGCGGTCGCCCGATGGATTCAAAGGTCTTGCGCCCCATCAACACCGGCTTGCCCAGGGTGACCCGCTTGAAGTGGGCCAGATCCGCCGGCAGATGCCAGGGCATCTGGTTGTCCAGGCCGATCACCCTGTCCTGGGCCATGGCGGCAATCATGGAAATCATCATGGGGTCAACCTCTCGCACCGTCGTCAGATAATGGGGCGGTTACGGTACACGACCAGAGAGGGGATCGCCAAACCGAAACTCAGGGCCCCCACGATAAACAGCGCCTTGAGGCCGTTCTCCACCGCGCTCTGAAGCAGCTCCATGGTCACCCCGGAGATATTGAGCTCGACGATGGCGATCATGGTCTTGAACGCGTAGCTGCCCGGGATCATGGGGATGATGGAGGCGACGCTGAACACCGGGCGTGGTGCCAGCAGGCGGCGCGACCAGTAGACACAGACAAAGCCGACCGTGGTCGCCGCTGCCAGGGTGGCCCACTCGATGGGCATGCCGTAGTGGATGAGCAGGGTACGCAGGCTATGGGCCAACGCGCCCCCCATGGCGCAATATTTGAGCATCCGTGGCGGCACGTTGAACAGCATGGCAAAGCCCACCGCCGGAATGGCCGACCAGAAGGCATCCTTGGCCAGCAGCCAGAGCAGTTCCATCATACCTTCCACCCCCAGATACCCGTCACCGACATGGCGAGAATGATCCCGATGGCTGCGCTGATGGTCAGCAGTGTCGCCGTGCCCCAGCGGGCCAGCCCCATGTTGAAGTAACCCTTCACCATGTCGGAGACCGCATTGATGAGCGGGAACCCCGGCACCAGCAGCAACACGCTGGCGGCCATGGCGAGATAGGGTTGTTCGCCCAAGCCGAAGAAGGTGGCGCTGGAGGCGAGCAGGGTGGCGATAAACCCGGTGGCGGCAAAGTTGATGAGGGGACTGTGGTGATGGCGGGCAATGAGCTGGCGCACCCGCATGGCGACCGAGGCCGAGCAGCAGGTCACCAGGAAGATGGGCCAGTCACCGCCAAACAGCAGGCTGAAGGCACCGCAGGAGAGCCCCACCATGGGCACCACCAGCCAGGGGTGATAGTGGAACGGCGTGATGGCCTCGAGGCGCTGACGTACCTCGCGCGCACCGATAAGCGACTTTTCCGTCATGATGCAGATGCGCTGGATTTCGCACACCACCTGCATGTTGATGCCGTGCTCCCGCACCCGGCGGGTGGTGGTGACGCAACTGCCCTGGTAGAGACTGGTGAGGACGATGGCGCTGGAAGAGATGGCCATCTCGACGCTCTCCAGCCCGAGCGCCATGCCCAGGCGGACCGTGGTCTGCTCGATGATGCGGCTCTCCGCCCCAAACTGGGCCAGCATCTGGCCCGCCTTGACGATGATCCGGGTGATCTCCGTCTGCTGCTCTCGCGACAGCACCCTTCCTGGTGTGATGCTTCTCATGATCCCTTTGAGTCATAGCAAGATGAAATGTGTCTGGATATTACCCCAAAATAAATACACCTTCATCCATCTCTATCGGACTGCGGGCACTGGTCACTATTATTCAGCCGCCAGGGGAATATTTGCAGCAAATAAAAAACAATTCACCCAACTTGCTTAACAACTTGTTTGAGAAGGGGTGAGACAAATTAATAAACACCCTGTTTTTTTATATCTTGAACAGGGCCTTTAATTATTTCCGTTTCAGATAACTGGAAAACGCTATCACATTATCCGGCAGCGGGGGCTCTGCCATTTCCTGACAAGATTCGTTCTGCAGATCCAGAATGTGCTGGCGCATGGCGTAGACGGAGTCATGCATCATGTTGGCTATCCGGATGCAGCTGTCGAGGTTGTTTCTTGCCAGGCGGCGCTGGCAGTCGATGCGAAATTGCAGACCTCGCAACCGACGTTGCCGCTCTGGCCCCACCTGGGCGATCAGGGTCTCTATCTGCTGGTGCAGCAGCGCGTCGAGTCGCTCCGGCTCGGCCAGCGCCCAGTACTTCAGGGTATCGAAATCAGGCAGCTCCATATACCCTCCTGGCCGGACCTCGCCCATGGAATGGAACGACGCCGGGCACATCACTATTTCACTGTCCCTAGGGAAGGTTATATAGGATGGTGGCGATTTTGGGTCATTCACCGCCGAGCCACAGGAGTCCGGTTTTTGGCACGGATTGCGCATTGTTGGCGGAAAAAATCATTTATTCCTTATGATTCATGAAATTAACCGAATCCGGCCTGCGTCAGTTTTTTTATAAAATTTCAGCGTCATTTTTCTCGGCCTTATTCCTTATTAACGGACTTTTCTCAAAATTGTTTTTCATTCGACTCTCTCCCAGGCTCGATGCCCTCCCCTTGCCTCATCCGGCGGTTTAACATATCTCACTGATTATGTTATTTTATTTACCACTTTATTGCGGCAACCAAGGGCAGACCATGAGCAAGGCAAGAATCGGTATCGTCACCGTCAGCGATCGCGCCAGTGCAGGCATCTACGAAGATCTCTCCGGCAAGGCCATCATCGACACCCTGAACGCCTACCTGACCTCGGAATGGGAGCCCGTCTATCAGGTCATCCCCGACGAGCAGGATCAGATTGAGGCGACCCTGGTTCGGCTGGTGGACGATGAGCAGTGCTGCCTTGTCGTTACCACGGGGGGCACCGGGCCGGCCAGGCGGGATGTGACCCCGGAGGCCACCGAGGCGGTGTGCGATCGCATGATGCCGGGCTTTAGCGAGCTGATGCGGGCCGAGTCCCTCAAGTTCGTGCCGACCGCCATCCTGTCGCGCCAGACCGCCGGCCTGCGCGGCAGCTCGCTCATCGTCAACCTGCCGGGCAAGCCCAAATCGATCCGCGAGTGCCTGGATGCGGTCTTCCCCGCCATCCCCTACTGCATCGACCTGATGGAAGGGCCCTATCTCGAGTGCGACGAGGCCATCATCAAACCGTTCCGCCCGAAGAAATAAGCACTGGGCGGGGATTTCCCCCGCCCTTTGCTCATTTGCGCCCGTACACCTTGACCCCCGCCCTGCTCCCTTCCGAATTGCCGTACACCTCGATGCGCTTGATGCAGAGCCGGCTGCCGAGGGATTGCCACCCCGACTCCTGATCCTCTCTCAACACCTTGTCGAAATAGAGGGTCTTGCTGCGATCGTTGCCGTAGAACACCTTGACCCGCTCCAGGGTCAACTCCCGCCCAGCCTTGACCATGATGGATTTGGTCGGCCGGCAGGCGAGCATGGGAATGATGGCGGGATGATCGCCGACCCCGAGCAGAATGGTCTGCCCCAAGCGGATATCCTCGTCGGCCATGGCGGGGGGAACAGCAGCCCCCAGCAGCGCCATGGGTACGCAGATGCGCAACGCGCGGGCAAGAGTGGACGAGGAGTGAAGGGAAAACAGCGCTGACATGATGCCTCCTGAAAAAAGGAGTCATGATAAGGACCCGATGCCAGACCCAAGCTGTACTGGCCCTGTACCAGGGGCCATGACAATGGCCGGAAGCCCGTGTGGGTAACGGGGGCCTGGGCCCCCGTTACCCCTGCCGGACGCGCTAACCGCCCCACATGGCCGACAGCCGCGACTCCATGGCCTCTTCCTCCTCGTCAGGCAGCTCGGTGAAGAAGTCGAGCCCGGTCTGCTCCTCCACCTCATCCACCGTCACCACATAGTCCGCCAGCCGACTGGCCGAGACGTTCTCTTGCGGCAGGATGAAGGCGATGGCCCGCTTGCCCGCCAGATCCATCACCACCCGGTAGTAGGCGTGGGGCACGGTCACGCCGTTGCCAATGGCGCCATCGGAGTGGGTGAAGATGGGGCCGGTGATCACCTGCACGCTCTTGTAGGTGATGGCCCACTGCCGGGTCTTCTCCTCCAGGATGCGCCAGGCCCCCTGGTTGAGCGCCGGCAGTTGCGGGGTCATGTTGGTGAGCAGGAAGCTCTGCTTCATGGTGTTGGCGGTGGAGCGCATGTCCGCCGCCGGCGCCTGGTGGCCGCGGTCATAGCCCGAGCCCTTGTAGTCCGACAGGGTGGCGCGAAACTGCACCGGCACCTCCTTGTCCTCGGCGAAGGCATCCTTGCGCGGCACCTGGCCCTGGGCGCTGGCGGCCGTCATCCGGTAAGAGACCCAGTCAGAGACCTTGGTGTCGTAGTTGTACCCGGCGGCATAGCCCTCCCGGCACAACAGCTGACTGGATTGACCGGGTACCCCCAGTGTGACGTGCTCCCCGCACTGGAATCCCGCCGCCAGGCTCGGGAAAGTGGTGAGAGTGAATCCGATAGCCAGAACTAATTTATTGATATTATTCATTATTATGCCACTCCTTTTATTAGGCGGAGTGATTTGACACCAGGTCGGATGAGTAAGGCAATCGCACAAATAGCGAGCAACCCGGAAATGTGAAGAGGACGGCAAAACCGCAAACAAGGCGCCGCCAACCGGGGGATTGTCATCCCGCCATCACTGTGCTGAGGGGGAATTTCTCCAGCACTATCAGAGAGATAAGGGGTCAACACCGAGGCACTCTGTCAGCGCAGCACCCGGCTCCCGCCACGCACGCCCCTGACAGGGTCAGGGAATATCGAAAAAATCCCAACGAAATAAGGGATCCTCAAGCCCGATAATTAGTCCGCGCTTGTTTGCTCGAGATCAAACGGAGCCATGAAAAGCCCTCTAGAATCAGCCCGTCATCTATTTGGGGCGCCATGAAAGGGGGCCGTTCATTGCGAAAATGCCCACAGGATTTCACCTCCATGAATAAGCGGGCCCCGTTGCCGGAATACATCATGGCGCCGCCTCATGCCACGCTTCAAATAACGATGACGACAGACCTTTCATAACAATTAATCCGGTCTGGCACCGCGTACCCTGCGTTTCCAACGATGCCATTGATGAGGCCTTCCTGCCGGAAGGCCAGGAATGGCCGTGCTTTTCAATCAGGATAAGGATGCATGATGAAAAAGTCCCTGCTGGCTGGCGCCCTGCTGCTCTGCCCTGCCGCCTTTGCCGCCACCACACACTGGGAATACAGCGGCGAGGCCGGCCCGGCGAAATGGGCCAGCCTGACCCCGGAATATGGCCAGTGTGCCGGCAGCAACCAGTCGCCGGTCAACCTCTCGGGTCTGGTGAAGGCCGATCTGGCCCCCCTGCAGTTCCACTATCAGGCGGGTGGCAAGACGCTGGTCAACAACGGCCACACGGTGCAGGTCAACTATGCCCCCGGCAGCACCCTTGAGCTCGACGGCATGCACTTCGAGCTCAAGCAGTTCCACTTCCACGCCCCCAGCGAAAACCTCATCGAAGGCAGGTCCTACCCCCTGGAGGGTCACCTGGTCCATGCCAATGACAAGGGGGAGCTGGCGGTGGTCGCCGTGATGTTCGAGCCGGGCCAGGCCAATGGGGCCCTGAGCCAGGCCTGGCAGGTGTTGCCAGCCAAGGCGGGGGAGATCCATGCCTTCAAGGAACCCGTCTCGGCAGAGCAACTGCTGCCCGCCCAGCACGACTACTACCGCTTCAGCGGGTCCCTGACCACCCCACCCTGCTCGGAAGGAGTGCGCTGGCTGGTGATGAAGGAGCCGGTCCAGGCCAGCCAGGCCCAGATCGATGCCTTCAAGGCGGTGATGCACCACCCCAACAACCGCCCCGTCCAACCTCTCAACGGGCGACTGGTGCTGGAATAAGGGGGTTATCTCACCGATTCGCGCAATAAAAAGAGGGCCTGCCGGCCCTCTTTTGCATCTTTCGCAAAGGTGTTTACAGGCTGGCAGCGATGCGCGCCCCCAGCGCGGCGTTGTTCAGCACCCGCTGGACATTAACTGCCAGGGAGTTGCCACCGGTCAGCTCGCACACTCTGACAACCGATCACAGGCTGGCAGCGATGCGCCCCCCCAGCGCGGCGTTGTTCAGCACCCGCTGGACATTAACTGCCAGGGAGTTGCCCACCGGTGAGCTCGCACACCCTGACAACCGATCACAGGCTGGCAGCGATGCGCGCCCCCAGCGCGGCGTTGTTCAGCACCAACTGGATATTGGCCGCCAGGGAGTTGCCACCGGTCAGCTCGCACACCCGGGCCAGCAGGAAGGGGGTGGACGCCTTGCCCTTCACCCCCTGCTCGTCCGCCTCTCGCAGTGCCTGGGCAATGGCGGCGTCGATGTCGGCCTTGGGCATGGCAAACTGGGTCGGGATCGGGTTGGCCACCACGGCGCCCCCCGCCAGCCCCAGCTCCCACTTCAGACGCAGTGCCTCGGCGATGGCCGCCGGGCTCTCCAGGCGATAATCCACCTTGAAGCCGCTCTCCCGGGTGTAGAAGGCGGGCAGCTCCTCGGTCTGGTAGCCGATCACCGGCACCCCCTGGGTCTCCAGGTACTCCAGGGTCAGACCGATGTCGAGGATCGACTTGGCACCGGCGCAGACCACGGCCACCGGGGTCTGGGCAAATTCCTGCAGATCCGCCGAGATGTCAAAGGTCTCCTGGGCGCCGCGATGCACGCCGCCGATGCCGCCGGTGGCGAACACCCGGATCCCGGCCATGGCGGCAATGATCATGGTGGAGGCCACCGTGGTCGCCCCCAACCCCTTGTTGGCCAGCACGAAGGGGATGTCGCGGCGGCTGCACTTGGTGGCGGCGTGGCCGGCCCGGCCCAGCGCCTCCAGGGCCCCCGCATCCAGACCCACCTTGAGGCGGCCATCGATGATGGCGATGGTGGCCGGCACGGCGCCGTTGTCCCGCACCACCTGCTCCACCTGGCGCGCCGTCTCCACGTTCTGCGGATAGGGCATGCCGTGGGAGATGATGGTGGACTCCAGGGCCACCACCGGCTTGCCGGCGGCCAGCGCGGCGGCAACTTCAGGTTGGATATCGAGGTAAGCGTTCAACATGGGTACTCCTCCAGCATGCGTTCAACGGCGGCCTTGGATAGGCCGGAAAAGACGGTATCGGAACAATTGACGGTGAGGGCGGCGCAACCGAGGGCGAACCGGGTTGTCTCCATGATGCCCTGCTCCTGCAACCAGGCGTGGGCCAGCCCTGCCATGAAGGCATCGCCGCCGCCGGTCACGTTGACGACCGGGCTGCCGAGCACGGGCAGATGGCCCTGGCAGGCCCCGTCGCTATAGAAGATCCCCTGATCGCCGAGGCTCAGGAAGAGCCGCTGCACCCCGGCGCGGTGGAACCAGGCCGCCGCCATGGGCCAGGTGTCGGGCCCGCCGATGGTGAAGCCGCACAGCTGCTCCGCCTCGGTGCGATTGGGTTTGAGGGTGTGGATGCGGTGCAGCCAGGGGCGGATCTTCTCCACCTTGGCCACCGACACGGTGTCCACGAAGATGATGTGCTCCCCCTGGCGCTCGAACAGCCAGTCCAGGGTGTGGGTGGCGAGGTTGGTGTCGAGCACCCAGAGCCGGGCCGCACCGAGAAAACCGCTCAGGGGGGTGAGCCGGGCCGGGGTGAGCTGCTCGATGATCCCCATGTCGTTGACGGCGCAGCTCATCTCGCCGCTGCCATCGTGCAGGCTCAAGTAACAGGAGGTTGCCTGGCCATCCAGCATCAGCACCTGGCGCACGTCGACGCCAGCGCGCTGGGTCACCTCCAGCAGGTGATGGCCGTATTGATCGTTGCCCACCGCAGTCAACAGCCGGGTGTCGGTACCAAGGCGCGCCAGGTTCTCGGCGATGTTGCGCCCTACCCCACCGGCGGAGGTGCGTACCCGGCCCGGGTTGGAATCCCCGATGCGCAGGTTGTCGTGGCTGCAGCCACAGATATCCATGTTGGCGCCGCCGATCACCACGGCGTAGGGGCCTTCGCGCAGCACATAGCCGCGCCCCTGCACATAGCCCTGGCGCATCAGGCTGGAGATGTGGCTCGCCAGCGCGGAGCGGCTGATGCCGAGCCTGTCCGCCAGCTCCTGCTGGGCAATCATGGGATCCTGGCGCAGCAGGGCGAGGATCTCTTGCTCACGTTCCGTCATAGACAAACATCCAGTTGCAAACGTTTGTCTATTATTTCCGAAAAACGTTTTCCCGCCATCCTCTCGTACAAGAAATGTCGGTTCGCGCACAAAAAATCACCGGGCAGTGCCCGGCGATCACAACATGGTTTTCAGATGGGCCACTCACCCTAGCTGTACCCAGACCTCGCTCCCCTCCAGCCGCACCGGCCAGCAGGCGACGCTCAGGGCAGGATCGTCCAGACAGCGACCGTCCATCAGGGCGTAGCGCTGCTTGTACAGCGGCGAGGCCACCACGGGCTCCCCACCGGCATCCCCCACCAGGCCACGCCCCAGCACGGCGACGCCGGCCAGGGGGTCCACCCCGTCCAGGGCATAGACATGCTCCCCGAGGCGAAACAGCGCCAGTACCCGCCCCTCCAGCCAGGCGCTGCGCCCGGCCTGCTCCGGCAGCGCCGCCAGCTCGCATACCCTATGCCAGGCTCCAGGTTCTGACTGTAAGGTCTCTTCTTTTATGTCGCTCATACCACCTCCTTGATAGCGATATCCGGCACCCATTGCCCCCGCTCCTCACGGCGCGGCGGCGTCTCGTCCTCGGGCCGGTTGACGAAGGCCTCGAACAGCTTGAGCTTGTCCGGATCCGCCAATGTGCTCTTCCACTCGCACTGCCAGGTGCCGACTATCCCCTCCATCATGGCCTCCAGCTCGGCACCGATGCCGAGCCTGTCCTCGATGATCACCGACTTTAGGTAGTCGAGCCCCCCTTCCATGTTCTCCATCCAGACCGAGGTGCGTTGCAGCCTGTCCCCGGTGCGCACGTAGAACATCAGCAGCCGGTCGATGTAACGGATCAGGGTCTGCTCGTCGAGATCCGTGGCAAACAGGTCGGCGTGGCGCGGCCTCATGCCGCCGTTGCCACACACATAGAGGTTCCAGCCCCGCTCGGTGGCGATGACGCCGATGTCCTTGCTCTGGGCCTCGGCGCACTCCCGGGTGCAGCCGGAGACCGCAAACTTCAGCTTGTGTGGCGCCCGCAGCCCCTTGTAGCGGTGCTCCAGGGTCTGGGTCAGGGTCATGGAGTCCTGCACCCCGTAACGACACCAGGTGGAGCCCACACAGGACTTCACGGTGCGCACCGACTTGCCGTAGGCCTGACCGGTCTCGAAGCCCGCCGCCACCAGCTCGCCCCAGATGGCGGGCAGCTGGTCGACCCGGGCACCGAACAGGTCGATGCGCTGGCCGCCCGTGATCTTGGTGTAGAGGCCGAACTTGCGCGCCACTTCGCCGATGGTGATGAGCCCCTCCGGGGTGATCTCCCCCCCCGGGATGCGCGGCACCACCGAATAGGTGCCGTCCTTTTGCAGGTTCGCAAGGAAGGCGTCGTTGGTATCCTGCAGGGCGCGGTGGGGTTTCTCCAGCACGTGCTCGTTCCAGAGGGACGCCAGGATGGAGGCCACCGTCGGCTTGCAGATGTCGCACCCCAGCCCCTGGCCGTGCTTGTCCCGCAGCGCCTCGAAGCTCTTCAGCTCGCCCACCCGGGCCAGGTGATAGAGCTCCTGACGGCCGTAGGCGAAGTGCTCGCACAACCCCTTGTCCGCCTCGACGCCAAGGTCCGCCAGGGTCTGATCCACCACCTGCTTGAGCAGGTTGCTGCAACCGCCGCAACCCGTGCCGGCCTTGGTACAGCTCTTCACCGCAGCCAGCTCGTGATTGCCCGCCCGAACGGCGGCCACCACGTCCCCTTTGCTCACGTTGTGGCAGGAGCAGAGGATGGCGCTGTCCGGCAGCACCAGGGGCGCGGGAGCGGCCCCGACCTCCCCCACCAGCAGGGAGAGCGGCGGCTGGGGCAGCCCCACCCCGTTCTGGTAGTACTGCAGCAGCCGCTCGTAATCGGCCCCGTCCCCCACCAGGATGGCGCCGAGCAGGCGATTGCCCTCGCCGTCGGTCACCAGCTTCTTGTAGATGCCGTTGACCCTGTCCAGCAGCAACAACTCCTGGGCGCCTGCGGTGCTGGCGTGGGCATCGCCGATGGAGCCCACGTCCACCCCCATCAGCTTGAGCTTGGTGGACATGTCGGCCCCGATAAAGCGGGTCTCGCCACCGCACAGACTGGCCACGGCGGCCCGGGCCATCTGGTAGCCGGGGGCCACCAGGCCGAAGATGCGGCCCTGCCAGAGCGCGCACTCGCCGATGGCGAGGATGGCGGGATCCGAGCTGTGGCAGCCGTCGTCGATGCAGATGCCACCGCGCTCCCCGACCACCAGCCCGGATTGCCGGGCCAGGGTGTCGGCGGGTCGAATACCGGCGGAGAACAGCAGCACGTCGGTCTCAATGTGGGAACCGTCCTTGAAACGCAGGCGATGACGGGCCTGCTCCCCCTGCTCGATGCACTCGGTGGCCTTCTCCACCAGCACCTCGACCCCGAGGGCCTGGATCTTGTCCCGCAGCACGGCGCCGCCGCTCTCGTCGAGCTGTACCGGCATCAGCCTGGGGGCGAACTCCACCACCTGGGTCTTGAGGCCGAGCAGGCGCAGGGCGTTGGCCGCCTCCAGCCCCAGCAGGCCGCCACCGATGACCACGCCGCTGCGGGCCTGGGCGCAGGCATCGCGGATGGCGGCGAGATCTCCCAGGGTGCGGTAGACGAAGCAGCCCTCCCGCTGATGGCCGGGGATGGGGGGCACGAAGGGGACAGAGCCGGTCGCCAGCACCAGACGGTCGTAAGGGAACCGCTCGCCGTTGGCCAGCGTCAGGGTGCGGGCCGCCCGGTCGAGCACCTCCACCTCGGCCCCCAGTCGCAGCGTTATGCCGCTCTCTTCATACCAGGCGGGATCCGCCATGCGCAGGGCCTGGGGCGCCTTGCCGCCGAATACCTCGGACAGATGCACCCTGTCGTAGGCGGGGTCCGGCTCGGCGCCAAATACCGTCACCTCGAACCGGCTCAGGCCACCGGCCGCCACCAGCTGTTCGACGAAGTGATGACCCACCATGCCGTTACCCACCACCAGCAGCCGTTGCTTGTCGGCCGTGTCGGCGGAACCACTGTTCTGGCGACCGAGCAGGTCCATGCCGTCCTCTGCCACCCACTGTTGCTCTTTGTCTGTCATGTCTCTCTTCCTTGAATCCGGCGGGCTCAGGCGCGCAGCTTGCTGCGCACCTGCCCGGCTGCCTTGAGGGGGGTCACCTTGCGTTGCTTCTCGTAGAGGAAGCGCAGCACCTGCTGGCGCAGCTTGTGGTAGTGGGGATCGTCCGCCAGGGCGACCCTGTCTCTGGGCCTTGGCAGGTCGACGGTCAGGATCTCACCGACCGTGGCGCTGGGGCCATTGGTCATCATGACGATGCGATCGGAAAGCAGCACCGCCTCGTCCACGTCGTGGGTGATCATGATGACGGTGTTGCCAAGCTCCGCCTGGATCGCCATCAGGGCATCCTGCAGATGGGCCCGGGTCAGGGCATCGAGGGCGCCGAACGGCTCGTCCATCAGCAGCACCTTGGGGGAGAGCGAGAGGGCGCGGGCGATGCCGACCCGCTGCTTCATCCCCCCCGACAGCTCGTGGGGCATCTTCTGGCTGGCGTGATCCATCTGCACCAGGGAGAGGTAGTAGTCCACCCGCTCCGCCACCGCCCGCTTGTCAGACTCCACCTGGGCCACCGCCAGCGCCACGTTCTGCTGGACGCTGAGCCAGGGCAGCAGGGCGTGGTTCTGGAACACCATGGCCCGCTCGGGCCCCGGGCCCGCCACCTCGCGACCATCGAGAATGATGCCCCCCAGGGTCGGCTCCAGCAGCCCGGCCACCAGGTTGAGGACGGTGCTCTTGCCGCAGCCCGAGTGACCGATGAGGGAGACGAACTCCCCCTTCTCGATGCGCAGGTTGACCCGGCTCAAGGCCTCGAAGCTGCCCTGCTCCGTCTCGAACGAGATGCCGACGTCGCTTATCTCCAGATAACTCTTCATTGGCTCTTCTCCTGCCTGAATAGGAATGTGATTAACGCAGCACCTGACGCTTGTCCCAGGACAACCACTGCTGCAGGGCCAGCATGCCCCTGTCCAGGGCGCAGCCGATGAGGCCTATGGTGATCACCGCCACCATGATGCGGGACAGAGACGCAGAGCCGCCGCTCTGGAACTCGTCCCAGACGAACTTGCCGAGCCCCGGGTTCTGGGCCAGCATCTCCGCCGCGATCAGCACCATCCAGGCCACCCCAAGGGAGAGCCGCAGTCCGGTGAAGATCATGGGCAGGGCCCCGGGCAGCACGATGCGCCGCACATGGGTCACAAAGGAGAGGCGCAGCACCCGGCTGACGTTGTGCAGATCCCCATCCAGCCCCGCCACCCCCACCGCCGTGTTGATCAGGGTCGGCCAGAGGGAGCAGAGGGTCACCGTCAGGGCAGAGGTGAGGAAGGACTTGGCAAGCCAGGGGGTGGGGTTTGCATACAGAGCGCTCACCACCAGGGTGATGAGGGGCAGCCAGGCCAGCGGCGACACCGGCTTGAGCAGCTGGATCACCGGGTTGGCGGCGCGATAGAGCCCCTGGTTCATGCCGAGCAGCACCCCGCACGGAATGGCGATCAGGGTCGCCAGCGCGAAGCCGCACAGCACGGTGAGCAGGCTGGTGGCTATCTGATCGAAGAAGGTGGGACGTCCTGTGTAGGGACGCAGCTTCACCTCGGCCGCCGGATCCGCCGCCAGCCTTGCCGCATTGCGCACCTGCTGGCGTTCGAGGAAGGCCGCCGCCTTCTCCCGCTCCTGCAGATGCTCCTGCCCGAGGGACCAGAGCTGGCTGGCGGTGGCGAGCGGCCCCGGCAGGGTGCCCAGACTGGTCTGCACCTGGCTCGCCCCCCACTGCCAGAGGCCGAGGAACAGCAGCACGCCGAGCAGGGGCTGCACCAGGGTTTTCAAATTGATGGCTTTTAAATGGATGAGGGGCCATGTGTGTCGTTTCATCGGGATCTCCTTGCTCATTGCACCCGCTCATCGCCCTTGAGGCCGATCGCGAACTGTTGCAGGTAGGCGTTGGGGTGACGGCCGTCATAGATGAGGCCGTCGATGAAGCCATCCTGGGGGCCGCGATAGCCCTGCTCGCTGGCAAAGTCGGGGAAGTCGGTGGCCTTGAGCTTGCCCTCGGCGATGAGGGCCTCGGCGGCCTGGCGGTAGACATCCGGTTGATAGACGGCCTTGGCCACCTGCTCGAACCAGGCGTCCGGTCTGGCCTCGGGGATCTGGCCCCAGCGCCGCATCTGGGTCAGGTACCAGATGGCGTCGGAGTAGTAGGGATAGGTGGCGTGGTGGCGGAAGAAGACGTTGAAGTCCGGCACCTGGCGCTTGTCCCCCCTGGCGTACTCGAAGGTGCCGGTCATGGAGCTGGCGATCACCTGCTCGTCCGCCCCCACGTACTCGGGTTTGGCCAGCAGCTTGGCCGCCGCGCGCCGGTTGCCGTTGTCGTCTGCATCCAGCCACCAGGCCGCCCGCAGCAGCGCCTTCACCAGCCGCACATGGGTGTTGGGGTGACGTTCGGCCCACTGCCGGGTGACGCCGAACACCTTCTCCGGGTTGTTGCGCCAGATCTCGTTATCCGTGATGACGGGCACCCCTATGCCCCTGGCGACCGCCTGCTGGTTCCAGGGCTCCCCCACGCTGTAGCCGGCGATGGTCCCCGCCTCCAGGGTGGCGGGCATCTGGGGGGGCGGCGTCACCGACAGCAGCACGTCCGCCTGGCGCTGTCCCGAGTTGTCGCCGAGTCGGGGTGCATAGAAACCGGGGTGCAGGCCACCTGCCGCCAGCCAGTACCTCAGCTCGTAGTTGTGGGGGGAGACGGGGAAGACCATCCCCATGTTGAAGGGCTTACCCCCCTGGCGATACTCCGCCACCACGGGCTTGAGGGCGGCGGCGCTCACCGGGGGCGGCACCTGGCCCGCCTGCGGCCTGGGCAACTGGGGCGCCATGGCAGCCCAGACGCTGTTGGCCACCGTGATGGCGTTGCCGTTGAGATCCATGGCAAACGCCGTCACCAGCTCGGCCTGGGTGCCGATACCGATGTGGGCCGCCAGGGGCTGGCCCGCCAGCATCTGGGCACCGTCCAGCTCGCCGTCTATCACCCGATCCAGCAGGATCTTCCAGTTCGCCTGGGCTTCGAGGGTGACGTAGAGTCCCTCATCCTCGAAATAGCCACGCTCGTAGGCCACCGCCAGCGGCGCCATGTCGGTCAGCTTGATGAAGCCGAGTCTGAGCTCCTCCTGCTCCGGGGCTCCCAGTGCCAGCACCGGCAGCGACAGCGCCGCCAGCAGCAGCCCCGCACATCCTTGTCGTCCGTTCATTGCATCTCCTCCCTCGGTTCCGGGTCAGGGCCATGGCGCCAGGCTGCCTGGAATCGCAGTGCCACCTCGTTGCAGCGCTGCGACCCAAGGTGCGTCGCGACCAAAAAAAAAGCCCCGCCGATCCGGGATCGGCGGGGCTTCTTTGCCCTGTTGCGGGTGAGTGACCTGACCGGCCCCTCACTGCGCATCGTTACTTCATTGCTATCGTGTTTTTGTTATTCACTTTCCGTGCCAGCTCGTCCAGGGCGCATCAGGCGGCCCTTTGCGGCCTGTGGTGCCCTGATCCTCCCTCAAATTTGCCTCAATTAGGCGCAGTTGCACCAAAACGGTTGGCCACGGGAGCGCTCAGGCGGGCAAAGCCTGCAGCAGTTGCCGCGCCAGCTCCCCCAGGCTCAGGTGACGACTCATGGCGGTGCTGCGCATCAGGCGATAGGCCTCATCCTCGTCCAGCCCCTGATGGCGCATCAAGCGTCCCTTGGCTTGCTCGATGAGCCGCCTATCCTCCAGCTTCTGGCGCAGCTCGCTCTCAGTCTGCATCAGGGCCTGCACCATGGCGAGCTGACTGCGGGCCAGGCGCAGCCACTGCTCCACCGGCTCACGCTCGCCGCAAGGGTGGGGCACCAGCAACACCCCCTGCTGCAATAGGGCGAGCTGGGTATCACCCCCCAGCCGCTCGCAGAACAAGAGGCGCGGCATGTCGGGCCAAAGGGAGAGGCCAAGGCGTACCTCGGCGCTGAACTGGCGGCAACTGACGAGCAGGGCATCCCCCCTCTGCGTCGGCGTCAGCAACTGGCGGGTATCGAGGATCCCGGGCTGATGGCCGTAGTGACTGACCAGCAGGGCCAGGCGGTTCGCCTGGCCCGGGTCATCGGCGTGGATCAACAGCCGGGAAGCGGGGCCGTCCTGGCCCCGGGTGGAAAAAGTGGTCATGGCGCTCCTTGCCGGCGACGATCGCGTTCTGTCTGGCGAAAATGCCGCAACATGAAGGCCAACTCTTTGAATCTACCTCCTTTTTATCTATCAGGAGGTAGTGGGGGTAGAGGGAAAATCGCCCCTCAGGCGACCCGTTCCAGGGCCTCCGTCAGCAGTCCCTGCAGCTCGGCGCGCAGCCGCACCACCTCCCCCATGATGATCAGCACCGGGCTCTGGCCCAGCAGGGCACGGGCGGCCTGCTCCAGGCCATCGAGCGTGGCCTCGTGCACTTGCTGGCGGGGGCTGCAGCCAGCCACCACCAGGGCCACCGGCAGCGCGCCCGGGGCCCCCGCCCTCAACATCCCTTCCCGAATGCGGGCCGCCCGCTCCAGCCCCATGTAGAACACCAGGGTGTGGCCCGCCCGGGTCAACCCCTGCCAGCCCTGATAGTCGCGCTCGTCCATCAGGTGCCCCGTCACCAGGGTCAGGGAGCGGGCCAGCCCCCTGTGGGTCAGGGGAATGAAGCTGCTGGCGGCGCATCCCAGGGCCGCCGTGATCCCCGGCACCAGCTCGGCCTCAATGCCGTGCCGGGCCAGGTGCAGCGCCTCCTCGCCACCGCGCCCGAACACCAGGGGATCCCCTCCCTTGAGGCGCACCACCCGCTTGCCCGTGCGGGCCAGGGCCAGCAGCAGGGCGTTGATCTCCTCCTGGGTCGGGCTCGGCTCACCACAGCGCTTGCCCACGTCGAAGCGGGCCGCCCCGTGGGGAATGCGGGCCAGGATCTCGCTCCCCACCAGGCGGTCATAGACCACGACCTCTGCCGCCTCCAGACGGAGCAGGGCGCGCAGGGTCAACAATTCGAGGGGCCCGGGGCCCGCTCCCACCAGACTGATTTGGCTCATCTCAGGCTCCTTGTGTCCTGGCACCGCACTAAGCGGATGCCAGGAAAACATGTTTGATCAACAGCTTGTCGATTTCGGGCAGACAGGTGCCGCAGTTGCTGCCACAGCCGAGCAGGGCCTGCAGCCCCGCCAACTCGCTCACCCCCTGCCGGGTGATGGCATCGACGATACGCTGCTCCGAGACCCGCAGGCAGGAGCAGACCAGCCGGCTCTCCCCGGCCAGGGCCTGGCTCAGGGTCTGGCTCAGGGCCCCCGCCTGGAGCGGCGTGCCGAGCAGACTGGCCAGCAGGTCGACCTTGATGTCCGGGCGCCGCGCCCCCACCAGCAGGATCCCCTCGATACGATCTCCGGCCAGGGCCACGGCCAGCCACCCCCCCTTCATGGGCAGCCTGAGCCAGTGCCCCTCGGCCCCCAGCCGTTGCCACAGGCTCTCTGTGCTCTCTGACCAGGAGGCCAGCAGGGTGCAGTTCCCCTCGGGCAGGGGACGCCTGGCCCACCAGTCCACCGGCTCGCGCCACTCACCACGGCCACACCAGAGCCCTTGCCAGCGGGTGAGCTGCGCCCTGGCCTGCACCCGCCCCTGTTTGAACATCGGCTGGCCGGAAAGGGGATCCACCACGGGGGCGATGAGGCGGTTGACCGCCCCCTGGCTGCACTGGCTGTCGGTCCAGTGCATGGGCAGGAAGGCCTCCCCCTCCCTGAGCCCCTCATCCAGTCCCACCAGCAGCAGCGCCTCCCCAAGCCCGTTGCAAAGGCGCACCAGGTCCCCCTCCTTCACGCCAATCGCCAGCAGGCTGGCGGCCCCCATCCGCACCCTGGGCCAGGGCTCGGCCTCCTGCAACCGGGGCACATGGCCGGTGCGGGTCATGGTGTGCCACTGATCCCGCAGGCGGCCACTGTTGAGGAGCAGGGAGACAGCCCCTGCAAGCGGGGGCGTTTCTGGCTGCTCGGGGAAGCGCTGGGCCAGGGGCAGCAGGCGGGCCCGGCCATCCGGGGTGGCAAAGCGCCCGTCCTCGAACAGGCGATCCCGCCCACGGGGCCAGTCGGCGTTGACGGGCCAGCGCAGGGGAGAAAGGGCCTCGAATTCGGCACGGGTGAGACCCGCCAGCCCGGAGATGTCGAACTGGCGGGATCCGTCGTTCTCAAACCCGGAGAGGGCGGCATGCTCGCAGAAGATCTCGTGCTCGTGCTCATAGGCGAACCCCTCACCAAAGCCGAGGCGACGGGCGAGCCGGGTCAGGGCCCACCAGTCTGGCCTGGCCTCCCCCGGCAGGGGCAGGAAGGCGCGCTGGCGGCTGATGGTGCGCTCGGAGTTGGTGACGGTGCCGCTCTTCTCCCCCCAGGCGGCGGCAGGCAACAGCAGGTGGGCGAGGCGCGCCGTGTCGGTGTTGGCGGTCACCTCGGAGACCACCAGCAGCTCGCAGCGGCTCAGGGCCTCGCGCACCCGGTTGCCGTCCGGCAGGGAGACGGCCGGGTTGGTGCCGAGCACCCAGAGCGCGCGGATCTCCCCCCGGTGCACCGCCTCGAACAGCTCGACGGCCTTGTGCCCCGGCCCGCGCACCATGGTCGGGCTTCCCCAGAAGCGCTGTACCCGATCGCACTCGGCCTCGCCAAAGCCCATGTGGGCGGCGAGCTGGGTTGCAAGCCCCCCCACCTCACGCCCTCCCATGGCGTTGGGTTGCCCCGTCATGGAGAAGGGAGCCGCCCCCGGCTTGCCGATGCGACCGCACATCAGGTGGGCGTTGATGATGGCGTTGGCCTTGTCCACCCCCTGGTTGGACTGGTTGATCCCCTGGCAGAACAGGGTGACGGTCTTGGGGGTACGGGCAAAGAGCTGGTAGAAACCGATCAGATCGCTGCGGGAGAGGCCGCAGCTGCGGGCCACCTCGTCCAACTGCCAGGCCGGATCGTCCAGCGCCGCCGCCAACGCTTCGAAGCCGCTCACGTGCTGCGCCACATAGGCCTTGTCCCAGCCATCGACATCGAGCAGGTAACGGCACAGGCCGTTCCAGAGCGTCACGTCGCTGCCGGGTTTGAGCGCCAGGTGCAGATCCCCCTGCTCCGCCGTCATGGTGCGGCGGGGATCCAGCACCACCAGCTTGAGCTCGGGGCGCCGCGCCCTGGCCTGCTGCAGGCGGCGAAACAGCACGGGATGGGTCCAGGCGGTGTTGGCACCGGTGAGCACCACCAGATCGGCGAGCTCGAGATCCTCGTAACAGGCGGGCACCAGATCCTCCCCGAAGGCGCGCTGGTGGGCCACCACCGCCGACGACATGCAGAGCCGGGAGTTGGTGTCCACGTTGGCACTGCCCAGATACCCCTTCATCAGCTTGTTGGCGACGTAGTAATCCTCGGTGGTGAGCTGGCCCGACAGATAGATGCCGATGGCATCCGGCCCGGACTCGGCCAGGATGGCGGCAAAACGCGCAGCCAGGGTGTCCAGGGCCTCCTCCCAGCCGATGCGCTGCCCCATCCAGCGCGGATAGAGCAGGCGGTCGGGAAAGGCCAGGCTCTCCAGCAGGCTGGCCCCCTTGACGCACAGGGCGCCGCCGTTGGCCGGATGCTGCTCATCCCCCTGCAACTGCCAGTTGTCTCCCTCCCGGCTCAGCCGGATGCCGCACCCCACTCCGCAATAGGCACAGGTGGTCTTCATTCCCTTGCTCCTTGTCATGTGTCTGACGAGGGGCCCATAAAAAAAGCGTCCGCCCCCCTGCGGGGACGGACGCCTTTGTCCGGATGCCTCATCGTCTTGTATGGGGAAGTGACTGCAAACCCCGCGCCAGGATGCAAGGGGCGCCGCCATTGTGCATCAGGGTGTCGGGCTGCGCCGCCACGGTGCAGCCGCCCCCTTGTTGGGCCCGCCTTGCGGGAATCCGCCCCGCACGCTGGGCAAGGGACCCACCGGGGGTATAATGCGCCACCACACAGGAGAGAGAGATGAAAGTGTCAGATGAAGGCGCCGCCGGGCAGCACCGGGCAGATACCCGAGAGAGAGGGGACTATTGCGCCATCGGGCTGGTCAATCCCAAATCCCCGGAGAACGTGGGCGCCGTGATGCGGGCCGCCGGCTGCTACGGGGCGGACGAGGTCTACTACACGGGGCAGCGCTTCGAGCTGGCACGCCGTTTTGTCACCGACACCAAGCAGATGGTGGAGAAGATCCCCCTGCTCGGGGTCGAGGAGCTGCTGGACTTCGTGCCCGAGGGCTGCACCCCAGTGCTGGTGGATTTGATCGAGGGGGCCACGCCCCTGCCGGATTACGTGCACCCCGAGAGAGCCTTCTACATCTTCGGCCCGGAGGATGGCACCCTGGAACCCGCCCGCTTCGCGGCGGTGAAGGAGGTCATCTATGTGCCGACTCAGGGTTGCATGAACCTGGCCGCCTCGGTCAACGTCATCCTCTATGACCGGTTGGCCAAGACGCTCAGAGCCAAAGGCTGATGCAGGACAAGACGTTATCTATTACGACCGGCTGGCCAAGACGCTCAGAGCCCCAAAGGCTGAGGCAGGGCAAGAGGGGCCCGATGACGGCATCAGGCCCGACAGCTAGGGCTGTGGCTTGTTCGCCCGCACCACCTGCTCCCTGAGAAAGTCCTGGTAGTAGTCGTACAGCTTGTTCTGCCGATAGATCTCCGCCAGCTTGCCCTGCCTTATCAGGGTGCGCATGCCGGGATCCCAGAGCCCGTGTAACTCCCTGCCCTTCGGGGTATCGGCGAAGATGGGGTAGGTCGGGATCCAGCGCAGGAATACCTGTACCAGCTCGGGGGGAAGGGAGCCTTCGGGGTAGAGGGCGCCGTCGGTCAGGTAGTAGCGGTAACGCCCCTTGATCAGCAATTGCAGCGCCATCTCGTGGCTGTCTATCTCGAACCAGCGCATCGGCTCCGGGATGAACTTGTCAAAGGCCCACCCCCTCAGCCAGAGCACCTCCTGCTCCTTGAGGCTGTGCTCCCCTGCCCAGTGCGGCAGCCAGCGCTTTTGCATCACCACGCTCACGTAGTCAGCCGAGTCTGGGTAGTCGGGCTGATGGACCCCGGGCACCTCTCCCCGATAGACCCCCATCGCCATGTCCCCCTCCTTTTTCGACACCACCGCCAGTGCCCGTTTGTAAGGCACCATGTGAAGCTTCACCTCGTGCCCCAGGGGTTCATAGATGGCTCGAACCACATCCAGATAGACCCCCTTGCCGTCCCGGTGACAGAAGCCGGGCCAGTCGTCGCAATAGACGTGTATGGTGTCTGCCCGCACGAACGAGGTGATCAGCAGGCAACAGAACAGAAAAAGACGAACCATGAATATCCTCAGTGATATGGCACTCGGCAGATGCTCACCGCCGGACGGCCCGTTCAGGCATACAGATAGCATAGAAAAACAGAGTCCCGGCCGACATTTTCCCCATTTTGCGAGCGGGTCGAGGGTTATTGTCGCCCCACAGCGTATCATGGCAAACAAGATTCATTAGTAGCCCAACTTGAGGGGAGATTCTCATGCCAACCATCAAATCCCTGCTCTGCCCCGTCGATTTCTCCGAGATGTCCAGAGCGGTGCTCGACTACGCCGTCTTCATGGCCAACACCCACCAGGCCGAGCTCAAACTGGTCCACGTGGTGGATCAGCTGCACGGCTTCGACAGCTACAAGATCCTGCACATGACGGCCATCGAGATCACCCACGAGATGGAACGCCAGGCCAAGAGTCAGCTCAAGGAACTGGTCGCCTGCCTGCCCATTCCGGCCAAGTTCGAGGTCCGCTTTGGCCGCGCCGCCGATGAAATCGTCCTCCAGGCGAAGGAAGACAAGGTGGATCTCGTGGTCATGGGCAGCCATGGCCGCTCCGGTATCAGCCACCTGCTGGTGGGCAGCGTGGCAGAATCCGTGGTGCGCCACGCCCCCTGCCCTGTGCTGGTGGTCCGCAAATAATCCCCGCCTGATGCGCCAAGGCCAGCATATGCTGGCCTTTTTGCTGTTGATTGCCATGAGATGCTCATCGCAGCAGACTCGCGGGCAGGGTCTCAGCCATGGGCATAGATGACGCTCCCTCCCTTGATGGTGTCGATGATCGCCCTGGACTGCTCCCTTGGCAGGGCCGGGCATCCCCAGCTGCGCCCCAGCTTGTCAAATTTCTGCAGATGCCTGGGGCTGGCGTAGTCCGCCCCGTGCACCACGATGGCGCGCTTGCGGGCATTGCTGTTCTTGCCGGGACTGAGGCCGTCGAGACGCAGGGAGTAACCGTGCTTGCCCTGATAGGTCTCGGCGGTGCGGTAGACCCCGAGGGAACTTTGCCGGGAATTCATCTGATTGGAGAACTGGCGGGCGGCCAGCTCCCCCGAATTGCGGCCGTGGCTGACCCAGGTGTGGTAGAGCAGCTTGTGGCGCTTGACGTCGATGACGAACAGCCGGCGCATGGTCGAGGGCTTGCTGTAGTCGATGATGGTGAGAATGGGTTTTCGCTTGTGGCGCACGCTCTGGTAACCGTCCAGGGCCTTGCGAAACACGCGGCTGTCGAGTTTGCCCGCCAGCCCGAGCTGACGATAGAGATCCTGGTCCCAGCTGGCGTAGCTGGCGCCGCTGAAACAGAGCGCCCCCAGCAGCAGTGGCAGGCTCAGCCAGAGGCTGCCCCACCACGCACTCCTATCCTGTCCCTTCATCCTTGAAGTTGCTCCCCTTGCTGTCGCTGGCCTGATGCCCCGGGTGACACCGCATCCTGCTGGATAGTTATATGCAAGCCATTGATTGCGGGCAATAAAAAAGCACAAAAATGCCGACCTGAGTCGGCATTGTCCTGCTTGCTGAGCGCGCCTGGATCAGGCACGGCTGAGATAATCCGCCTGCCCCACCCACTTGTAGCTGGTGAGTTCGGTCAGCCCCATGGGGCCACGGGCGTGAAGCATCTGGGTCGAGACCGCCACCTCGGCCCCGAGGCCAAACTGGCCGCCGTCGGTGAAGCGGGTGGAGGCGTTGACATAGACCGCCGCCGAACCGGCCCCGTTGACGAAACGCTCGGCATTGGCGAGGGAGTTGGTCAGGATGGCATCGGAGTGGCCGGCGTTGTGCTCGCGCATATGGGCGAGCGCCTCGTTGACGTCCGCCACCACCTTGACCCCCAGGGTCAACCCCAGCCACTCGGTGTCGAAATCTTCCGGCCCCGCGTCGCACAGGTTGTCGCTGCCAGCCAGCAGCGCCATGGCATTGGGCGCCCCCACCAGGGTCACCTTGCGCTCGTTCATCAGAGCCACCAGTTGCGGCAGCAAGGTGGCCGCCACCTTCTCGTGTACCAGCAGGGTATCGATGGCATTGCAGGCGGAGGGGCGCTGCACCTTGGCGTTCTCGATGACCGCCAGGGAACGCGCCAGATCGGCGCTCTCGTCCACGAAGATGTGGCTGATACCGAACCCGCCGATGATGACGGGGATGGAGCTGTTCTCCTTGCACATCTTGTGAAGACCCGCACCGCCGCGGGGGATGATCATGTCCACGTAGCGGTCGAGGCGCAGCAACTCGGCCACCAGCGCCCTGTCCGGATTGTCGATGTACTGCACCGCCGCCTCGGGCAGGCCGGACGCTGCCAGGGCATGCTGGATCACCCGCACCAGCTCCAGGTTGGAGTGGAAGGTCTCGCGACCGCCGCGCAGAATGCTGGCGTTGCCGGTCTTGAGGCAGAGGCTGGCGATGTCGATGGTGACATTGGGGCGCGCCTCGTAGATGACGCCGATGACACCGATGGGCACCCGGCGACGGGAGAGGCGCAGGCCATTCTCCAGCACCCGGCTGTCGATTTCGGCCCCGACCGGATCGTCCAGGGTGATCACCTTGCGCACATCCGCCACGATGCCGGCAAGGCGCGCCGGGTTGAGCAGCAGGCGATCCAGCATGGCTTCCGTGAGCCCCGCCTCGCGCCCGGCGGCAATGTCTTTCTCGTTGGCCGCCAGGATCTGGGCACTGCGTGCTTCCAGTTCATCGGCGATGGCCGCCAGCGCCCGGTTCTTCTGTGCCGTGCTGACGGTGGCCAGTTGATAGGCGGCTTCACGGGCCGCCTGCCCCATTTTCTCCAGACTCATCACAGTTCCCTTTTGTTCATGCGGTGCCGCCCTGTTCAGAGCAGCACCATATCATCACGGTGGATGGCCACGGCCCCATAGCCGTAACCCAATACCTGTTCAATCTGATCCGAGTGGACACCGCGCAGCCGATCCAGCTCCAGATGGTCGTAACGGCAGATACCGCGAGCCAGCTCGCTCCCCTTGGGATCCAGGATACGCACCACGTCGCCACGCACGAAATCTCCCTTCACCGCGACGATGCCCTTGGGCAGCAGGCTGGAGCCCTTCTCCTGCATGGCGGCCACGGCCCCCTGATCCACCTGCACTTCGCCGTGAGGAGGGGGCCCTGCCAGGATCCAGCTCTTGCGCCCTTCCAGGGGGGATGCCAGGGCCGGGAACAGGGTCCCCACCCGCTCCCCGGCGGCGAGGCGGCCGATCACTTCCGGGATCTGGCCGGTGGCGATCACCACGTCCACCCCGGCGCGGCGCGCCACGTCGGCCGCCTGCAGCTTGGTGGCCATGCCACCGGTGCCAAGGCCGCTCACGCTGTCACCGGCAAGGGAGCGCAGGGTGTCATCTATGGTCTGCACCTCTTCGATGAGCTGGGCATCCGGGTTGGTGCGCGGGTCGGCGGTGAAGAGCCCCTTCTGATCCGTGAGCAGGATCAGCAAGTCCGCATCCGCCAGGATGGCCGCACGGGCGGAGAGGTTGTCGTTGTCCCCCACCTTGATCTCGGCGGTGGCCACGGCGTCGTTCTCGTTGATGACGGGGATGATGCGGTGATCGAGCAGAGTGCGCAGGGTGTCGCGGGCATTGAGGTAGCGCTCCCTGTCTTCCAGGTCGGCGCGGGTCAGCAGCATCTGGCCGATGTGCAGCCCGTAGAGGTTGAACAGGTCCTGCCATACCCGGATGAGCTGGGTCTGACCCACCGCCGCCAGCATCTGTTTGTTCGGCAGGGTAGGCGCCAGCGGAGGGTGGCCCAGATGCTCACGACCGGCGGCGATGGCCCCCGACGTGACCAGCACGACACGGTGCCCGTGTCGATGCAAGGCGGCACATTGTCTGACCAGCTCGACCATGTGGGCACGGTTGAGGCGGGCAGATCCCCCGGTGAGCACGCTGGTGCCCAGTTTGACGACTATGGTTCTGTTTTCCATGGGAACGAAGGGTTAGAAAAGTAAGGAATCCCTTTATACCCACGGCCCCCCTGCCCTGCAAGGCAATTAAGCCTCGCCAGGCAGTTGCGGGCTCGGTGACAAAGCATCGGGGTACCCCGCACCGGGAAGATGCGGGGCTTGGGGATCAGGCTGCCGTCACGCTCAGTTCGGCAGTCACTTGCTTCGCGGGGGAGAGAGTACACTCCAGCTGGGTCAACTTGCCGCTGATGAGCTTGTAGAAATGTTGCAGGGTGCGTTCCACTTCCGCCTGATGCTTCTTGGGCAGTGCCTTGTCGATCCACTCCCCGTCCGCGTTGTAGAACCCCGTCTGATAGTGGTAGCTGAAGCTGTGATCCGCCTGCTCCAGCACCAGCCACCAGCCCCAGAACTCCCGCTTGTCCGGGGCAGGCTTGGCGCTGACGCAGACGGACAGGCAGTCAAAGCGGTATCGGCCCTCCTCGCACAGGTCTTCACGCAAATAGGGGCCAATGGCCGCGAACTGCCGAAGCAATCGCTTGTAAGTCACTCTTTCTGACATGCTAACCTCCCTGTTGAACAAGCCATACCATCACATGGTGATGTTACATTTTTAGTTTTATATCATGTACATAAGTGCTTTTTGAGCCAATCTACCGTCTCTTTCAGTGCCTCGTCATAGACCTCGAGCAGTGGCTGCTTGTCAAATACCACCGCCTTGCCGTTGCGACTCGCAGCGGCCAATGCCCGGACATCCTGCTCGGGACAAATAAAATCTTTCTTGTGCCCGATACTCAATATCGGCACGGAAGTGCGACTCCCCAGCAATCCCTGGGTCTTGAGGGAGAAGACCTGGCACTTGGTGCGCAGCAGATCCCACTGGGCCGCGTCCGCCCCCAGCCGGTTCGCCAGCCCGTCGCGCATCATGCGCGGGCAGCGGGCGAACATCTCCTGATTGGTGAACACCTGGTTGATGCCGGCACCGATGCAGACCACGGTCCTAAGCTTGAATGGCTCGACGAAGGCGAGACGGGCCGCCACATTGCCGGCGAGGCGGAACCCCACCATGGCGATGCGCTGGTGATCGACCCAGGCCACCTCCGAGAGGTAGTTGAGCACCGCCTGGTGCAGGCGGCTGGTGTCCTGCACCAGGGGCCAGTGCTCGGCATAGCCGGTGCCCGGCATGTCCAGGGAGAGCATCCCGATGCCGTGGGGCTCGAGACACTTGAAATAGAAGTTGAGGAAGTCCACCTGAAGCGAATCGATGCCACCGCTGACGATGACCAGGGGCACAGGTTTCTCGGTGGTGGGCAGATGCAGGTAGCCCTGGATGGTCTTGCCCCGAAACGGGACCTGCAACTCCTTGAGGGGCACCTTGAACAGGCGTCCGGCCTCGCGATAGGCCATGTTGCCGAGCAACTGGGCCTGATCCGCCAGCTCGTCGTGCTTGAGGTGGGGGTAGCTTGCGATGGAGTAGTAGCGCACTGCCTTGAGCAGGCTCTTCAGCGCCGCGGCGCGATCCCCTTCCCCCAGCAGCGTCCTCCCCGTATTGAAATAACGGCCGGCGAGCTGACTCCACTCATAGACCCAGTTGCCGGGCACATAGCCCTTGATGGTGTCCAGATAGCGTTCGTGACTGCGCTCCCCCTGCCCCATGGCGATGTGCGCCAGGGTCTGCTCCACCTCGACGGGATCGGCCCCCTGCCAGGCCCAGGTCGGTCTGCGCAGCAGGCGATACCAGCGGGGCGACAGGGCGCCATCGATGAAGCTGTCAGACAGTGCGCTGTCTTGCTCGTCGACGGGGCTCGAGTTGGAGACTTCGGAAGTTTCCAATACCTTTTTGACCCGGGTAAACAGCTTTTCCGTCAGATTGGTATCGTCGTTTGGTTCCAAAATGGTGGCTCTTCTGTCTCAAACAATGTCCCATCTTAACCACTTTTCACATCGAGCAGCCACACCAGAAACGCATTGAGCCCCAAAAGGGGCTCAATGTGGTCAACCTTGCATCACGACGGATCAGTCCGCTCCCGAATGCCGGGGAGTCACTGGTCGCGACCGGTGCGGCGATTACGCTTCGTCGCAGATCGGCTTGGCGAACTCCAGCGCCATGTCCCAGGGCTGTTCAATCCAGGTATCCTGCGGAATGGCGACTTCGAAGTCATCCACCAGGGGTTCGCCCATGGGCTTGGCGAAGATGGTGATGAACTTGGCTCTGGGGTAGAGCTCGCGGATCGCCTTGGCGGTGCCGCCGGTGTCCACCAGATCGTCCACCACCAGCCAGCCTTCGCCGTCACCTGCGGTGGTGGCAGCCTTCACCACCACCAGCTCGCGCTGGTTGTCGTGGTCATAGCTGGAGATGCAGAGGGTTTCGACATTGCGAATGCCAAGTTCGCGGGCCATCAGGGCCGCAGGCACCAGACCACCGCGGCTGACGGCGATGATCCCTTTCCACTGGCTGACAGGCAGTTGACGACGGGCCAGACGGCGCGCTTCGCGTTGCAGGTTATCCCACGATACATAGAACTTTTTTGGCATGCTATCGATCTCAACGAGTTATAAAGCAATCACTTATGAGGCGAAACCCGGCAAAGAGACGGGTTCAGGTCAATTCTGGCACCCCGTTTCCCGAATTTTGCTTGCACTTTTTCGGCCTCGGGGCTGACGCCTCGGCGGCAAAAACGGATGCAATGCGAACAGGGATGGGGTGTAGCTGGCGGCCATGTCGGATGGACTCCCGAGCTCGGGCCGGCTGTTGGGCCGGTATGATAGCACTCTTTATGGATAAATTGAGCGGCAAACGTATGCGAAAAACAGGAAATGTCCGCCATCTTCCGCTCTGTCGCCCTTTTGGGAGGGCTCCGGTGACACCGAAATGGTAGCCGTTCAACACCCCCATGACATTCGGGCAAAAAAAATAGCAGGGGGAGGAGAGGATCCTCACGCACCTGCTGCTGTTACCTGTGACGCCTGCGAGCCTTAACGGCGGGTAGCGTAGGGATTCGGGTAGTTGAAGCCCTGGGTATAGAGAGATTGGGCAAACCAATAGGTTGAATTGCTGCCTGACATCATAAACTCCTGATTGCTTAACAAGTTACGTACCTTAATGCGGGTTCACATCCTTGAACTGACACTCGGTTCCATGGAGGCGCACTTGCTTTGCTTCGGTTCCCTGGAGGCATTGATTGTCATCCTGACAAGTGGGCTGGCCACGGCGGCTAATTTACCACCCGGCGCCCAAAAGACAATATTTTTGTGATTGGCATCACAAAATTGATGTTGTGCTGACACGAATAAAGCAGGTAGTGAAGTTCGCCATCCATGCTCCCTTTCCCAGCACAAGCAGAGCGTCATTTGCGCTGATCGCTCACATTTTTGCGTGATTGACTGTATTATCGTTATCCTCTTCCCCGGCCCGCAGAGTGGGGCCCGACATTTTCCATGCTGGTAAGGAGTCCCGACGTGGCACAGCTCAGTTCTCTGTCTCCCAAGTTGATTTGGCAATTCTTCGAGCAGATCTGCTCCATCCCCCACCCCTCCAAGCACGAAGCCCAGCTGAGCGCCTGGATCGTGACGTGGGCCCAGGGAGAAGGCCTGGCGGTCAAGCAAGATGCCGTCGGCAACATCATCATCAAGAAACCGGCCACGCCGGGGATGGAAAACCGCAAGGCCGTGGTGCTGCAAGCCCACATCGACATGGTGCCCCAGGCCAACGCCGACACCCAGCACGACTTCACCACCGATCCCATCGATGCCTACATCGACGGTGAATGGGTCACTGCCCGCGGTACCACCCTGGGTGCCGACAACGGCATGGGCATGGCGGGTTGCCTGGCCGTGCTGGCCGACAAGACCATCAAGCACGGCCCGCTGGAAGTGCTGCTGACCACCGACGAGGAGACCGGCATGACCGGCGCCTTCGGTCTGGAAGCGGGCTGGCTGGAGGGCGAGATCCTGCTCAACACCGACTCCGAAGAGGATGGCGAGGTCTACATGGGCTGCGCCGGCGGGGTCGATGCCAATATCCGCTTCCCCCTGGAGCTGGTCGCTGCCACCGAGGGTGAAGGTTTCGAGCTGCAGGTCAAGGGCCTGCGCGGCGGCCACTCCGGGGTCGACATCCATCGCGGCCGCGGCAACGCCAACAAGCTGCTGGTGCGTCTGCTCAAGGCCGCCGAACCGCTGGGGGTGCGCCTTGGCGATCTCAGTGGCGGCACCCTGCGCAACGCCATCCCCCGCGAGGCCCGTGCCAGCCTGCTGGTGCCCGCCGCCAGCGTGGCTGACTTCAAGGCCCTGGTGGACCGCTACGCCGGCATCTATCAGAGCGAGCTGGCCGCCACCGAGGCCAACCTCACCGTGCTGCTCACCGCCCGGGAGAAACCGGCCCAGCTCATGAGCGAGTCCCTGCAAAGCCGCCTGCTGGATGCCCTGATGGCCTGCCCGAACGGGGTGATGCGCATGAGCGACGCCATCCCGGGCGTGACCGAGACCTCCACCAACCTGGGTGTCATCAAGACACTCGAGGGGGAAGTCTATGTGCAGTGCCTGATCCGCTCCCTCATCGATTCCGGTCGCGAGAACATCGAGCAGATGACCCGCTCCCTGTTCACCCTGGCCGGCGCCAGCTGCGAGTTCACCGGCGCCTACCCGGGTTGGGCCCCGAACGTTGACTCACCGGTCATGGCACTGGTGCGAAGCAGCTACCAGACCCTGTTTGGCGAGATGCCGAACGTCATGGTGATCCACGCAGGCCTCGAGTGCGGTCTGTTCAAGAGCGCCTACCCGGACTGGGACATGGTCTCCTTCGGCCCGACCATCCGTGGCGCCCACGCACCGGGGGAGAAGGTACACATCCCGGCGGTCGAGCGTTTCTGGCAACTGCTGGTTCACGTGCTGGAACATATCCCGGCCAAGTAAGCCAACTCACGACCATACCGATGCCCCGCCCCGTGCGGGGCATCTTTTTTGTCCTCCCTCCTCGGCCACCTCTCTCATATCCCCGACTCCATACGTGGCACTGGCATGAAACCGTATCCATGAACAGGTCTGCATTTGAAAACCCTTTCCATGATTTATGTAAATTTACAACACAAAAAGTTGATCCAGCTCACATATGCCCCTAGGATCAGAACGTGACCAAGGTCACACAACCCATGAACCACAGAGAAACGAGGTCATCATATGTTCGAGAATCTGGCAGTGCTGTTCCACCTGAAGGGTGCAACCAGCAAGAAAGGTGCTGAAGAGAAAGACACTTATGCGCCTGCAACCCGCAATTACTACTTCCGTTATGGCGCCTGATATCGCCTGTCCGGAAGTTGAAATTAGCAACGTAATAAAACCACAAAACAACTCAGCAATCCACACAGCAGCCACCCCCATCGGGGCGCTGTCCTGCCCGGGCCAGAATTTCCACGGCCAAACCTGAACTCCAACCATGAAGATGGGGCCCGCAGGCCCCATTTTTTTATCCCGTTTCCGCCTTTATTGCGCCTCCTCGGTGCCACCTTGCAGCGATGCCGGTCGCGACGCGGCGGGCGCCGGCATCATATCGCCTTTCCCAACGGGACCGCCTCCTGCACGGGCAAGGGGAAATGGCAGGCCACCTGATGCCCCTGCCCGCCGCACGCCTCAAGGGCGGGCGAGCGGGTGCGGCACAGATCCGTTGCATGGGGACAGCGCTGGTGAAAGTGGCAGCCACTCGGCGGCGAGATGGGGGACGGCACATCCCCCGTAAGCAGGATGCGCTGGCTGCGCCGCCGTGGATCCGGCACCGGAATGGCGGAGATGAGGGCCTGGGTATAGGGATGGCGCGGTGCCAGGTAGAGTGCCTGGGCCTCGGCCAGCTCGACGATCCGGCCCAGATACATCACCGCAATCCTGTCCGAGATGTGCTTGACCACCGACAGGTCATGGGCGATGAAAATGATGGCGAGGTTCATCTCCCGCTGCAGATTGAGCAGCAGGTTCACGATCTGGGACTGCACCGACACGTCGAGCGCCGACACCGCCTCGTCACACACCAGCAGCTTGGGCTTGAGGGCGATGGCGCGGGCGATGCCGATGCGCTGTCGCTGGCCGCCAGAGAACTCATGGGGATAGCGATCCACCGCGCTGCCGGGCAAACCGACTTTCTCCAGCAGCTCCTGCACCCATGTCCGGCGCTGTTCGGCGTTGCCCTTGCCGTGGATGATGAAAGGCTCCTCCAGGATCTGCCCAACCGTGTGGCGGCTGTTGAGGGATTCTGCGGGATCCTGGAACACGATCTGCATCTCCTGACGCAGGGATCGCATCTCCTTGGGCGAGAGGTGGGTGATGTCACGCCCCTCGAAGGTGATGGAGCCGGCGCTCGGCTCGAACAGCTTGAGCAACGAACGCCCCAAGGTGGATTTGCCGCATCCCGACTCTCCCACCAGGCCAAGGGTCTCCCCCTGCCTGAGATCAAAGCTGATGCCATCCACCGCGTAGACGGTGTATTGCTTGCGCAAGAAACCGCCACCCATCTTGAAATGCTGCTTTAAATTGCTTACCGACAACAAGCTGGTCATGACTTTCATCCCCGACGATTCATGGCAGCAGACGACCTGGTCGCCTTCCCGCCGCCTGGCTGCCCTGCGACACCCCGTACCCACACCAGGCCGTTCATAGGCTCACCTCCTTCCAGTGGTGGCAGGCCACCCCGTGGCGTTCGCTCAACTGCTCGGTCATCGGTATGGTCTCCACGCAAAGGGGCGTGGCATGGGGGCAGCGGTTGGAGAAACGGCACCCCGCCGGCATCTCGTGCAGGGCGGGCACCTGACCCTTGATGGTCTTGAGCAGGCTCTTTGGCACATCTTCCAGACGCGGGATCGAGGCCATCAGACCATGAGTATAGGGATGGCGCGGGTGGTCAAACAGTTCATAGATATCGGCCCGCTCCACCGCACGCCCGGCATACATCACCACCACCTCGTCGCACAGCTCCGCCACCACCCCGAGATCGTGGGTGATGAAGATGATGGCCATGCCGGTCTGGGCTTGCAGCTCCTTCATCAGATCCAGGATCTGGGCCTGGATGGTCACATCGAGCGCCGTGGTCGGCTCGTCGCAGATGAGCAGGGCAGGTTCGCAGGCCAGCGCCATGGCGATCATCACCCGCTGGCGCATGCCGCCGGAAAGATTGTGGGGATAAGCAGCGAAACGCTGGGCAGGCTCGGGGATCCCCACCTTCTTCAACATGGCGATGGCGGCGTCACGGCGCTGGGCCTTGCTGTAATCGGGGCGGTGGAGGCGAAACACCTCCATCAGCTGATCGCCGACCGTCTGCACCGGGTTGAGGGCCGTCATGGGCTCCTGAAAGATCATGGAGATACGGTTGCCACGCACCTTGTACATCTGCTCCGGCGGCAGATTGAGCAGCTCCTCCCCCTGAAAGCGGATGGAGCCCGCCACCACCTGACCGTGGGGCCTTGGCAGCAACCCCATGATGGCCAGCGAGGTGACGCTCTTGCCGCAGCCGGACTCGCCGACTATCCCCAGGGTCTTGCCCGGGGCGACCTGGAAGCTGACCCCGTCGAGCACCTTGATCTTGCCGTCGTCGACGGCGAACTCCACCTCGAGATCCCGCACCTCGAGGATGGGGGACAGAGACTGCCCCTCATGATCGCTGGTGCCGGGGGCGGTGACCTGTGTGTTGGGCATGACTGCTGCTCCCTTCTGGGCCACATCAATGATGTGCATAGGTCTTGTCGATCAGGGTGATGGGGGCCAGCGCCTTGCCGTCAGCCTTGGCCTTCTGGGTCTCCTCCTTCACCTTGGGATCGATCCAGAGCAGGCCGCCACTGCTGTGGGGATAGCCATCCATGGGCCAGTAGAGCAGATCCGGGGTGTTGCGGGTGGCGGGCACCTCCGGCAGCATCACATAGCGCCAGCTGCTGGCTCGCACGTAGTTGAGCTGAACCCCGGGCACGAAGATGGCGAGATCATAGATCCGCTGCTGGATCTGGTGGGAAAGCGCGGCCCGCTTGTCCATGTCGAACTCGACGTTGTAGGCGTCGATCAGGCTGTCGAGCGCTTTGTCAGCCACGTTGAACAGGTTGTTGGTCTGGGGCTTGTTGGCGTTGTCGGAGTGGAAGGACTCCCAGTATTGCGGATAGAGACCGCCGCCCCCCCAGCCAAGCCAGGCCGCCTCGTGTTTCTTCTCCAGCATCACCTTGAAGCCGGTGGCGCCATCCACCAGATTGAGCTCCAGATCCAGGCCCGCCTTCTTGGCCTCTTCCTTGAGCACGGTCAGCCGCTTGGAGTGCTCCTGGCTGGTGTAGGTGAGGGCCAGGGTGAGCCGCTCTCCCTTGTCGTTTTGCAGGATGCCGTCCGGTCCCTGCTTGCCGTAGCCGCCCTTGGCGAAGTACTCCCGTGCCTTGGCGATGTCGTAGGCCCGCTCTGGCAGCGCGATGTCGGTGAAGGCCCCGAAGCCAGACCCGAAGGTGGTAGCGCGGTCATAGTCTCCATGCAGCACCGTCTCTATCATCTTGTCGATGTTGAAGGCGTGCTGGATGCCGAGCCGCACGTTGAGATCCGCCAGCTTGGGATTGGCCACGTTGAGGTGAACCCCCTGCCCCCCCTGCTTGGTGTCGGTCATGGCCATCACCTTCTGCACGTATCCCTGCTTGTACTCCGGTGTGACCGCTTTCTCATGCCACCAGTTGGGCAGGATCATCTCGAAGGTGTCCAGCTCCCCCTTGAGGAAGTGGCGGAACGCGATGTTGTGGTCGCGGATCACCTGCACCTTGATGGTGTCGAGGTTGAACCTGTGCTGGTTGTAGCGATCGTCTTTTGCCCACCACTCCTTCTGCTTGCTGAAGGTGACGGACTTGCCCTTTTTTACGTCGCTCATCACGTAGGGGCCCGTGGTGGGTACCACGGCCCAGTTGTACTGCTTCACCCAGTTCGGGCCCATCTTGTAGTAGTGCTTTGGCTGGGGCCACAGTTCGGTGGTGTTGAGGAGATCGAGCTTGGCCTTGCGGCTGCCCGCCTTGACCAGAATGGTGTGGTCGTCAATCTTCTCCACCGCCACCACCTCGGTGGTGTAGTAGTTGTTGAACCAGGGGCCCTTGATGTCCTTGGAGCGCATCATCTCGTAGCCGAAGGTGTAGTCATCGGCGGTGACCGGCTTGCCGTCGGACCACTTGGCGCGCGGGTCGAGTTTGAAATAGACGGTCTGGCTGTCCGGCGCGATGGCCCAGGCATTCGCCAGGGCCGGAATGGGGTTGCCCGTGTTGGGATGGAAGCTGATGAGCCTCATCTGGTTGTCGAGGATGAAGGAACGGAACGAGCCGTTGGAATCCGGCCCCACTGTGCGAAACGTCAGCGGGAAGCTGTCGACGAAGAGATTGAGGTTGCCGCCGGGCAGCGCCTTGGGAGAGGCGAACACGGGGTCGGTGTCGTTGGTCTCCCACGTCAGATCCGCGGGCAGGCTGGCCGCCCACACCCAGGATCCGTTCACCAGCAGAAAGAGAGCACCTGTCCATTTGATTTTATTGTTCATGTTTGACTTCCTGGTCATGCCCCTGCACTGGGGGCGTCTTCATTAAGGGTCCTGTCGATGTGCCCTGGCAAGGCACCATCGCTCACTGATAACGGGTAAATTTGCGCGGATCGAACGCCTCCCGGATGGCCTCCCCGATGAAGGAGACCATGATGAGCACCAGGCTCACCGCCGCCACCACCGAACTCACGATCCAGATGGCGTCGAGGTTGTTGATCCCCTGGGAGAGCAACTCCCCCCAGCTCGGGGTCGGCGGCGCCAGGCCAAAACCCAGGTAGTCCAGCGCCGTCAGGGTGGAGATGTTGCCCACCACGGCAAACGGGGCCAGGGTGACGATCATCATCAGGGTATTGGGCAGAATGTGGTTGAAGATGATACGCCTGGTGCTCGCCCCCTGGGCCCGCGCCGCCATCACGTAGTCCCGCGCCCGCTCCTTGTAGGTGAGGGTGCGCATGTACCAGGTGATCCCCATCCAGCCGAACAGCACGTTGATGCCGACGAACAGGCCGAAGTTCGGCTTGGCCAGGGAGACCAGGATCATGATGACGTAGAGGAAGGGCACCTGGGACCAGATCTCGATGAAACGCTGCATCAGGAGATCGAACCGACCGCCGAGGAACCCCATCATGCAGCCGATGCTGACCCCGATGACATAGCTCGCCACCAGCGCGATGAAGGCAAAGCCGATGGCGATGCGAAAGCCGTAGACCAGCCGTGCCAATACATCGCGACCGCTGGTGTCGGTGCCGAGGAAGTGGCGCTCCGCCAGGCTCGGGGCATAGGGCGGATAGGCTTCCTCCTTGAAGTCCTGCTCATAGGGGTTCCAGGGGACCAGGGGCAGCAACACCCAATCCCCCTTATCTTCCTTCGCAAATTGGCTCTTGAGCTGGCGGTAGTTGGTCTCGTACTCGTAGTCGAGCCCGAAGTGCTGGCCCGGGATCACGTCCCCATAGGTGGGGAAATAGAGCTCCCCCTGATAACTCACCGCCAGGGCCCGGCTGTTGACCAGCAGTTCCGCCAGCAGAGAGATGACCACCAGGACCGAAAAGATGACAAAGGAGTAGTAGCCGCGCTTTATCGACTTGAAGCGCTTGAGTTTTTTCAGCGTTACCGGATTCAGGTTCATGCTCACTCTCCAAACCGCACGCGGGGATCGACCAGGGCAACGCAGATGTCGGAGACAATGTTGCCCACCAGCATCAGCATGGAGGTGATGGCCAGAATGCCCATGACGGTGGGGTAATCCCGCTCGACAATGGCCTCATAACCGAGCAGGCCGATGCCGTCGATGTTGAAGATGGTCTCGATGAGGAAGGAGCCCCCGAAGAAGACGGTGAGCACCGACCCTAAGTGACTCGCGATGGGGATCAGGCTGTTGCGCATGGCGTGATCGGTCACCGCCTTGCGAAACGGCAACCCCTTGGCCACGGCGGTGCGCACATAATCCGCCGACAGGTTCTCCATCAGGCTGTTCTTCATGGTCATGGTGAGGATGGCGAAATCCCCGATGGCGTAGGCGATGAGCGGCAGCAGCGCGTGGGCGAAGACGGTGCGGATCTGATCCCAGCTGCTCTCCATCCCGTCAAACTCGTCCCCCGGGAAGCCCCCCATGGGCAGCCACTCCAGATGGAACGCAAAGACGGTGATGAGGAAGATCCCCACCACGTAGGCGGGCAGCGCATAGGCCATGTAGATGAGCATGGAGCTCAGGGAATCGAAGCGGCTGTTGTGCCTGAGCGCCTTGGCCACCCCGAGCGGGATGGAGACGGCATAACTCAGCAGAAAGGTGGCGAGCCCGAAGAAGGCGGTCACCGGCAACCTCTCCTTGATGAGATCCCACACCGGCTCGTAATAACGGGTCGACTCCCCGAGATCCAGCACCGCCAGCTTCTGCAACCAGTCCCAGTAGGCGACCAGCATGGGCTTGTCGAGGCCGTAGAACGCCTTGAGCTCTTCAATCTGTTCGTCGGAGAGTGCCTGCGCCCCCTTGCTGCCACTGGAGCGGCCTGACTCGTTTTGCGAGACCTGCGCCTGCAGCAGCATGCGCTCGACCGGGCCGCCCGGCACGAAGCGGGTGATGGTGAAGACGAGCAGGGTGATACCGAGAAACGTCGGGATGATCAAAAGCATCCGACGTAGGAAATACGACAGCATGGTGGAACCTCGTCCTTGTTGTTCTTTTATGGCCAGTCACATCCGGTGACGGGCCTATCCTTACCTGGCATTACTCACTGAATTGACTGGCATTGGCAGACAATCCGGCTCGGTCACTGTAAAAGCTCTGCAACAAAAATCAAGTAGAACCCTGTCTGCGACCAGGAATGTCCCCCCCCCAGCATATCCCGCGGATGATTTTTTCCAAAAAACCCAACTTCAATATAAAAAACTGCTACGCCTACCCGTCCAACTCGATTTTAATTATTAAAAAATTAATTACACAGGTGTTTTAATCCATGCAAAGCAAAGCAAAATCAACAAGTTAATGACAAGCCGGACTGCTTTCTTATTTACCTATAAAAGAAGAGGGATAGCCGCCCCCACCCTCCGTTCCCCGGAAAACGCTCTCGCCACAAAAGCAGATGAAAATACTACAAAAAACCGCTTTCTCGATATCGACACTGGAGTGACAAGCGACTTATCGATAAGTTCAAAAATAATCAATAAAATTGTAAAAATCGAACCTAACAACATCTTTACATAAGTTGACGCGGCATTTACGGAATAAAACGCCAAAAATATTCCATCAAGTGCATATTCCCATCTAATTCCCTCTACTGCCCCCATCCCCGCCGCTCCATTTGACGTCCATCACCAAACCTTGATAAGCCTTACGCACCGCTCCAACGAGGGCGGTAATGGAAGCAAACAAAAAACAATCAGGAAGGATACTAGCGATGCTTAGGAAAAGCAGACTCTCTGCTGCCGTCGCGTTTGCCTTGGCGAGCGCGGCAGTTGTGGCCACCCCTGTCCTGGCCGAAGAGGGCCAGAACGTAGAAAAACTGCAAAAAATCAAGGTCACCGGCTCGCGGATCTCCCGGGTCGATGTGGAAGGCGCCACCCCGGTCGTCTCCGTGACCAAGGCGAAAATCGAGCAATCCGGTCAGCAGACCGTCGCCGATTACCTCAAGCAAGCCTCCTACAACTCCTTTGGCGGCGTCTCCCCTGCCTCCGGCAGCTCCTTCCAGTCCCAATCCACCGTCGGCCTGCGCGGCCTGGGTTCCGAGCGTACCCTGGTTCTGCTGAACGGCAAGCGGGTAGCGGGTTCCCCCACCATGGGCGGCACCTCCATCAACCTGAACACCATCCCCATGGCCGCCGTTGAGCGGGTCGAGGTCAACCTGGACGGCGGCTCCGCCATCTACGGTTCCGACGCCATTGGTGGCGTGATCAACGTGGTGCTCAAAGAGGGCTACGAAGGGCTGGACTTCCAGGGCCGCATTGGCTCCCCGACCGAAGAGGGCGGCGACGAGAAGAGCGGCTCCATCGTGGCAGGGGTGGCCGGCGAGAAGGGCTCCCTGATGGCGGTCTACGAGCACGACAAGAAGGACGTCATCTACGCCCGTGATCGTGACTATCTTGCCAAACAGGGCAACGACTCCCCCAACGCCTATGGCCGCAACGTGGAAGGGGTCACCGGCCTCGATGCCAACGGGGATGGCATCTGGAAATACGGCCCGCTGGCCGGCGCCACCAATGCCGACGGCTCATGCAAGGAGCCCTTCGTCGGGTTCGAGGGCGGCTGTAACTTCAACTACGGCCAGGTCAAGGCCACCACGGCCTCCCGCAGCCGTGACACCCTGTACGTGAACGGTCGCTATCACATCAACGACAACGTGGACTTCGTGCCGCAGATCATCGGCTCCCGGGTCGAGAGTTTCGGCCGCTACGCCCCGGCCGCCGGTGCCTTCACCATTGACCCGGCCAACCCGAAGAACGCCCAGTTCTTCGCCGACAACGGCCTGGATGCCGCCGCCACCCAGGGTCTGGGTGAGGCTGCCTACGCCTACTACCGCTTCAACAACGTCGGCCCCCGTGACAACTATGTCACCGACACCACCGGCAGCATGAACCTCGGCTTCGAAGGCACCATCGCCACCGAAAGCGTCGGCGACATGCAGTGGAACGCCGGCTACATGTACTCCAAGACCGACAACAAGGAGAACGGCACCGGTTACGTACTGAAGTCCGCCGCCCAGCAGGCGGTCGCCGACGGCAAGTTCGTCGGTGGCGAGTTCGACGCCTCCACCACAGCCTCCATGGCCGCCGACACCAGCCGCCGCTCCACCATGGACTTCTACCAGTGGTACGCCGGTGTCCAGTGGGACATGGGTGAACTGCCGGCCGGTCCGGTCAGCTGGTATGCCGGTGCCGAGTACAACGACTGGGTCTATGCCGACAAATACGACGCCCAGTCCGAAGCCGGCAACATCATCGGCTCCGCAGGCAACTCCTCCGGTGGCGTGCGTGACGTGACTGCCGCCTACATCGAGTCCCTGGTGCCCATCACCGAGCAGATCGAGCTGAACGTGGCCGGTCGCTTCGACAAGTACAGCGACTTCGGCAGCGCCTTCTCCCCCAAGGCGAGCCTGCGTTACCAGCCGCTGGACAACCTGATGCTGCGCACCTCCTGGTCCCGTTCGTTCCGCGCCCCCAGCCTGAGCGATCTCTACTCGGCTGACTCCTTCTCTGCCGACTCGGCGAAGGATTACGTCTACTGCGAGGCCAACGGCATCTCCGCGGCTGACTGCCCGAACGGCCAGTACGACACCACCCGTACCTCCAACGAGGATCTGAAGGAAGAGACCGCGGACACCTGGAACTTCGGGGTGGCCTACAGCCCGGTGGATGACCTGAACCTCTCCCTGGACTACTACACCATCAAGATCGAGGACGTGATCCAGCTGAACTCCCTGCAGTCTCTCATCTATGACGAACTGAACAGCGGCAGCTCCAGCAGCATCACCCGCAACAGCCAGGGCAAGATCAGCGGCGCCATCGCGCCCATGGTCAACCTGGGCACCCTCAAGACCTCGGGTCTTGATCTGAAGGTGGACTACAAGTACGACCTGAACTACGCCACCATCCGCTACGACCTGGGCGGTACCTACATCCTCGAGTACGAGGAAGGTCTGTACGCCGGTGGCCCCGTCATCGACAAGATCGGCCAGAACGGTCTGCCGCAGCTGCGCTTCAGCTCCGGTGTCGGCGTCAATGTTCCCCAATGGTGGAACATGGATACCTACCTGAGCGCGAACTACATCGACTCCCAGAGCCAGGACTATATCGCCGATACCGGTGAGGAAGTGGGCCACATCGCGTCCCAGACCACCTGGAACCTGAACGTCGGCGTGGATGCTCCCTGGGATGGCAAGATCCAGGTCGGGGTGAAGAACATGTTCAACTCGGGCCCGTCCCTCGAGAGCGATGGCTTCACCTATAACGAAGATCTCTACAGCATCGACGGTCGCATCTACTACCTCGACTACAGCCAGAAGTTCTAATTCACCTGCAGATGACAAGCCGGCCCGTTCGGGCCGGCTTTGCCCAAGGTCCCAAGGAAGTTACGGAGATAGGGTAATCCTATGAAGACAAGGACAATTACAATGAAGAAAGCGCTCCTCGGCAGCCTGATTTCGGCTGCCTTGCTGACCAGCTTCAATCTGAGTGCCGCCACCGCCGGTCAGGCCGTGGACGCTCAAGCCGCCACCGACAATGCATCCAAAGTTTCCCAGCAGAAGATCGACAGCTACGCCGAGTCTGCCGAGTCTGCCCTGGCCCAGTACAAGGCCGCCCTGCGCCAGGTGGACAGCCTGCGCGCCTACAACGAGCAAGTGGGCAAGATGGTCGACTCCCAGAGCGCCGAACTCGCCTCCATGCAAAAGCAGATCGCCCAGATCGACCAGACCAGCACCGAAGTGGTGCCCTTGATGCTCAAGATGATCGACTCCCTCGAGCAGTTCGTCTCCCTGGATCTGCCGTTCCAGAAGGTGGAGCGTGAGGACCGCGTGGCGGCCCTGACCGATCTCATGAACCGGGCCGACGTCACCATCTCCGAGAAGTACCGCAAGATCCTCGAGGCCTACCAGATCGAGGAGGGCTTCAGCCGCACCATCGAAGCCTACAAGGCGAGCCTGGACAAGGATGGGGACGAGAAGACCTACGAGTTCCTGCGCGTCGGCCGCATCGCCCTGCTCTACCAATCCCCGGATGGCAACGAGACCGGCATGTGGAACAAGCAGACCCGCCAGTGGGAAGAGTTGCCCCAGGAGTATCGCAGTGCAGTGGAACAGGGCCTTCGCATCGCCAAGAAGCAGGCGCCTCCCGCCCTCATCAAGCTGCCGGTTCAAACTGCGGAGAAAGCATCATGAAAGGAATCAAACTTGCCATCGCCTCGCTGATCGCGGGCGCTACCCTGGTCACCCTGCCGGTGACCGCCGCCGAGAAACCGGTGGATCTGAACGCCCTGCTCAATCAGGTCAAGGCTGCCAGCACCAGCGAATCCCAGCTCAACAAGGAGCGGGAAGCCCGCTTCCTGGCTGACAAGAACGAACAAGGGGCCCTGCTCGCCAAGGCCAAGGCGGATCTCGCCGCCGAAGTCGCCAGGGGCGAAAAGCTCAAGGCCACCTTCGATGCCAACGACAAGCAGCTCACCGAGCTGACCGAGACCCTGCGCCAGCGCTCCGGCAACATGGGCGAGATGTTTGGCGTGCTGCGCCAGTTCGCCGGCGAGTTCAAGGGGATCTTCAACGCCTCTGCCCGCCGGGTCGAGCATCCGGAGCAGACCGCCCTGCTGACCCGCCTGGCCGAAAGCAAGGAGCTGCCCTCCAGCGATGACCTGACCGCCTTCTGGACCACCACCCTCAGCCGCATGGTCGACGGTGGCAAGGTGAGCCAGATCCCGGCCACCGTGGTCTATGGCGAAGGCAACCAGGCCGAGAAGACCGTCACCCAGATCGGTGAGTTCAACACCGTCTCCGAAGGCAAGTACCTCACCTTCGTGCCGGAGACCGGCAAGTTCGAGCAACTCTCCCGCCAGCCCGAGAACGCGGTGCTGGAACCGGTCGCCAAGTTTGAACAGGGTGGCGGCAGCGTCGAACCCATCTTCATCGACCCGTCCCGCGGCGTGATCCTCTCCCTGCTGGTGCAGTCGCCGACCCTGAAGGAGCGGATCGACCAGGGTGGTGAAGTGGGCTATGTCATCATGGTGCTCGGCGTGCTCGGTACCCTGTTGGCCCTGTTCTGCGGCGCTCGCCTCTCCCTCATCGGCGGATCCATGCGCAAGCAGCTCAAATCCGATCAGATCATCAAGGGCAATCCCATCGGCGAGATGCTGGGGGCCTACCAGGATCACCGGGGTGACAACATCGAGGATCTGGAATCCAAGCTCGACGAGATCATCCTGCGCAACGTGCCCAAGTTCGAGAAGGGCATCAGCATCATCAAGCTGATCGCCTCGGTCGCCCCGCTGCTGGGTCTGCTGGGTACCGTGGTCGGGATGATCGCCACCTTCCAGGCCATCACCCTGTTCGGTACCGGCGATCCCAAGCTGATGGCGGGGGGTATCTCCGAAGCCCTGGTCACCACCATGCAGGGTCTGGTGGTCGCCGTGCCCATGCTGTTCCTCTACACCATCGTGCAGACCCAGAGCCGTCGTCTGATCCAGGTGCTGGAAGAGCAGAGCGCCGGTTTCGTCGCCCGCTACCAGGAACGTCTGCACGCCGCCAAAGCCGCAGCCTAAGGAGTCACCCATGTGGTTCTGGTTGATTGAAGAAGTCGAGTCGGTCCGCCGGTTTCTGGGATTGGGGGGCGACGTACTGGTCGCCCTGTTCTTCCTGACCCTGATGATGTGGGCCCTGCTGCTGGAGCGCTGGTTCTACTTCATGGCGGTCTACCCCAAACAGGTGAAGCAAACCAAGGCTACTTGGCTGGCCCGCACCGATCACCTCTCCTGGTCTGCCAGGCAGATCCGCCGCGAGCTGGTCTCCCGGGTCGCCATGGCGGTGGACAAGGGGATGCCGGTCATCAAGGTGCTGATCGCCCTCTGCCCGCTGATGGGGCTGCTCGGGACCGTGGTGGGCATGGTGCAGGTGTTCGATACCCTGGCCATCACCGGCACCGGCTCCCCCAGGGCGATGGCCTCGGGGATCTCCAAGGCGACGGTACCGACCATGGCGGGCATGATTGCCGCCCTTTCCGGCCTGTTTTTTGTCAACCAGCTCGATCACAAGGCCAAGTTGGCGGTGCAGAAGCTGGAAGACAACCTGAAACACGGCTGATGCAGGATGCACATCTCCGGCCGGGCCATGCCCGCCGGGGCACAGAACAAGCAAGGAGTTTTTTGCCATGAGAAAACGTCACAGCGACAGCGGTGCTGACGAGGCGGCCATCGATTTGACCCCCATGCTGGACATCGTGTTCATCATGCTGATCTTCTTCATCGTCACCACCTCGTTCGTCAAGGAGTCCGGCGTGGAGATCAACCGCCCGAGCGCCAGCACGGCCGAGACGGTGAAGAAGGGGAACATCATGGTCGCGGTCCGCGAGAACGGTCAGGTCTGGGTCGACAAACGGGTCGTCGAAGTGGGTGCCGTGCGCGCCAACATCGAGCGGCTGCGGGCGGAGAACCCGGAGAGCGCCGTGGTGATTCAGGCCGATACCGAGTCCCGTTCCGGGCTGGTGGTGCAGGTCATGGACCAGATCCGCATGGCCGGTGTCCAGAACATCTCCATCGCGGCGAGCAAGAGCAGCTGATGCCGGAGCGAGCCCTATGAGATATCTGATATCGTTGGCGGTCTCCTGCGTGGTGGTGTTCTTCTTGTTTCTGGGAATGAACAAGCTCATCACGCCGGATCACCGGGAGCTGACGGAGCGGGAGGACGTCACCATGACCGACTTCATCCGCCTCAAGCCTCAGGAGACCCTGCAAGAGAAACAACGGGAACTGCCCAAACCGCCGCCCCCGAACCGCCCGCCGCCCCCGCCCGAGATGGAGGTGGCGAGCACGGACAGGCCGCAGATGGAGAGCTCCCCCATGGACATGCCCAAACTCGACATCCCGGTCAACATCGGTGGCGGCAACGCCCTGGGTGCCTACAGCACCGGCGGAGGTGGCGGCGGCATGGGTGGCAACAACGGCGCCATCCCGATGGCGACCTTCGAGCCCATGATGCCCCGCAAGGCGGCCCTGGCCGGTCTTGCGTCCGGCAAGGTGCTGGTGGAGTTCACCGTCACCGAGCGCGGTACCGTGAGCAACATCCGCATCGTCAAGGAAGAGCCCCGCAGCTATGACCTCGGCAAGGCGGCGCGCCAGACCATCGCCAAGTGGACCTTCAAACCGGCCATGGTGGACGGCAAGCCGCAGGCCAGTCGCATGCAGCAAGAGATCGAGTTTGCGACCAACTAAGGAGGGTGGCGATGAAAAAGTTACATACCCTGATCCTCGCCCCGGTGGCCATGGCGGTGCTGCTCAGCACCGCCACCTGGGCCGCCGAACAACCCGCCCTGTCTGACCGCGCCTACCGCGCGGTCAACAAGGCCCAGGCGTTGATCACCGAGAAGAAATACGGCGAGGCCAATGCCAAGCTGCAGGAGGCGCTGTCCGGCGTCGGCGAGCGGGTCTACGACAAGGGGGTCATTTTGCAGACCCTGGGCTTCGTGGCGGCGCAGCAGGAGAAGTACGGTCAGGCGACCAAGTACTTCGCCGACGCCATCGCCACCGGCGGCCTGCCGCCCCCGGTGGCCCAGCAGGTGCGCTACAACCTGGCCCAGCTCTACATGGCGGAGGGGAACTTCAAGGGTTCCATCAACACCATGAAGGAGTGGTTCGCAAACCTCGGCAAGGACGAGAAGCCGACCCCGCACGCCTACATCACCCTGGCCAACGCCCATGTGCAGCTCAAGCAGTACCGGGAAGCCATTCCGGCGGTGGACAACGCGATCAAGCTCTCCGCGGGCAAGGCGCCGGAGTCCTGGTACCTGCTGAAGATGGCTGCCCACTACGAGCTGAAACAGTACAAGCCGGCCACCGAGGTGCTGACCGCCCTGGTGGACCGCTACCCGGAGAAGAAGAAGTACTGGACCCAGCTCTCGGCCATGCACATGCAGGCGGGCAACGATGCCAAGGCCCTGGCGGCACTGGAAGGGGCCTACAACCTCGGCATGCTGACCGAAGCCAACGAGTTGCAGCGGCTCGCCAACTACCTCGCCTTCGCCGGCATTCCCCACCGCGCCGCCCGCGTGATGGAGAAAGCCATGAAGGAGGGGCAGATCGAGAGCACCGCGGCCAACTACAAGACGCTCGCCAACTACTGGCATCAGGCCAAGGAGCTGGACCCGGCCATCGACACCCTGGCCAAGTCCTACAAGCTGGCCCCCAATGCCGAGCTGCAGCTCAAGATGGCGCGCATGATGATCCAGAGCAAGCGCTACCAGGATCTGGTGGCCTTCGCCGCCAAACCTGCCGCCAACGCCAGCGGCGAGCAGCGGGCGGACCTGAAGTTCCTGACCGGGGTCGCCTATTTTGAGCAGCAAAAGCCCAAGGAGGCGCTCTCCGCCTTCACTCAGGCCGCCCAGAATGGCAATGTCAGTGGTCGCGCTTCCCCCTGGATCAGCTTCTTGAAAGAGCAGCAGGGCGGCGCCGTCACCCAATAAAGCTGCGCGGCCCGGCTGGCGGGACGGGGATCTCCCCGACTCGGCATCCGGGCCGCGACACATCGACAAGGGGGTCACCCCGCAGATTGCCTTGGTGGCAATTGGCCGCTCTTCGGAGCGGTCTTTTTTATGGCACCGCCCCTGCCCTTTTCCCCCTCCTTCTCCTGATGCAAGGCACAAAAAAATCCGGAGCCTGGGCTCCGGATTGGGTCATTGCCTTGCGAGAGAACAGGCCATGCAAAGTGCCGGCCTGCCGATCAAACGGTCATCAGTAGCTGCACACCAGCTTCCAGCTGCCGTCGCCCGCCTTGGGCTCACTGCTGGTCCACCAGTTGGCCTGCCACACCGCCTTGCCGTTGGTCATGCGGTCGTTGCCATTGGCGTGATCCCCGCGCGGCCAGGTCGGATAGGCATTGTAGTCCGCCGGGTTGACGTTCTGGCTGGCACAGGTGGTGCCACCGCTGCCGCCGTCACCACCGCCACTGCTGCCCAGCACCGCCTCGGCCAGGGCCGGGAAGTCGGACTTCAGGCCTATGGTCTGGCTGCCGGCAATCAGGCGCATGCCACTCGGCACGCCGGCGGCCGGCAGGTAGTAGGTCATGGCCACTTCCACGTCGGTGCCCGGCGTCCAGGCTTTCCAGGCTGGCAGCGTCAGAGCCACCTTGTGGAAGTCCTTCTCATTGGCGATACCGTCCGAGTTCTGGTTGCCACCGCTCTCCACCACTTTCAGTCCCATGCCGCTCTGGTCGGTGATGGTGTCTGAGATGGAGGTGGGGACCAGGAACTCGATGCGGGTGCCGCCCGGAATGGTCTGGGTCGATTTGTTGGTGAGCTTGAGGGTCGGGTTGATCGGGTAGTTGGAGTCCCCTTCCTTGAAGCCGGAGAGGCTCACGCCGATGTCGAGCTGGGCGGCCGGAGCCGGCAGATCATTCTGCTTCAGGGCAGCCTTGTCGGCCTTGCTGAACTTCTCGTAGGCGAGGCTGGTGAGGGTGCTGCCCATCACGTACTCGTTCTTCGCGGCGTCGAAGTCATAGTCCCCCGCCATCTCCCAGAACATGACGCCCCCCAGGCCCCGCTTGACGATGTAGTCGAGCTTGTGACCCATGGACTCTTCATCTTCGGTGGAGAGGAACACCTTCTTCTGCTCGTTCCAGAGCCAGGGCGCATGGGCCTTGTCGTCGTAGTAACGCACATACTGGCCTTGCATCACGTGGGCCGGGTTGTTGGGATCCAGACCCCAGGCCTGGCCGTAGCTCGGCAGGGTGGTGATGCCGAGGCTGGCCGCGTGCTCCAGGTTCTTGGCATGCCACATGGGCACGGCGCCACCGCCAATCTCCTTGCCGTTCTTGTCAAGGTCATGCCAGATGTTGTCGATGCCCACCGCCCCGTTGCCGCACGGAATGGTGCTGCCACCGGTGCCCGGCTGGCAATCGCTCTGGCTCGGCAGCGCCGCCTTGCCACCCAGACCGTGGGTGCCACCGGTGACCCCCTGCCAGCCACGGGTGTAATAGGGCACCCCTATGTTGATCTTGCCCGCCGCCAGGGCACCACGGAAGTAGTGGGCCGCCCAGGCGGAGTTGAGATAGCCGATGCCGCCAAACTGGGCCTGGGTGTAGACACCCCACTGGGACAACTCGGGATCCGCCTTGTTGTCGAACAGGGCGGCGTTGTGACCGACGAAGTGGTTCCAGGCACCGTGGAAGTCATAGGTCATCAGGTTGACGTAGTCGAGGTACTGGGTGACTTGGAAGTTCTCCATGCCGCGCAGCAGGTAGGCCGAGGCCGGCGAGGCGATGGTCAGCATGTACTTGCGACCGTCCTCGGTGCCGGCGCTGTCGAGCTTGTTGCGCAGGGTCTTCATCAGCACTTCATAGTTCGCAAAGAGCTTGCCGCGACACTGGTTGGAGAGCGGGAAATCGTTGGGGTTGCCCGCATCCTTCATAGAGGTGGGGTACTCGTAGTCGATATCCACCCCATCGAAGCCGTACTGGCGGATGAAGCCCACGGCCGAGTCGGCAAAGGCGTTGATGCCGGCGGTGTTGACCGAGCAGTCACCCTTGGTGGTGGCGGCGTAGAAGCCGCGGGTATCGGCCCAGCCCCCCACCGAGATCAGGGTCTTCACGTCCGGATACTGCTTCTTGTACTTCGACAGCAGGTTGAAGTGGCCCTTGTAGGCAAACTCCGGATCCATCTCGGCGCCCGGCACCCCGTTCCAGGTCAGCTTGGTGGCGGCGTCATCCACCTTGATGGTGTGACTCTGCTCGTCCACCGCCGCGAAGGCGTAGTTGATGTGGGTGATCTTGTCCCAGGGAATGTCGCTCACCAGGTAGGCGGGCAGGCCGTTCTTGCCGGTGCGCCAGGAGGTGAAATACCCGATGACGCGGCGGCCGTGGTCATCCCCCATGCACTCGCTGCCGTCGGCGCGGTAGATCTGGCGCACGTCGCAGGAGAGGTTGCCGCCGGTAGGGGGCAGGGCCGCCTCTTCCACCTGCACGTCCACCTGGGCCGACTCGCCAGAGAGGTTGCTCTTGTCGGTCGCCACCAGCTTGAGGCCGGTCAGCCCCTTGTTCTGGGGCGTCCAGCTCAGCTGCCAGGGGGCGCTGGTGTCCTCGCCCACCTTCTGGCCATTCACGAAGAGCTCGACCTTGGCGACGTCGTCATTGGCGTCGGTGACATTGCCGCTCACGGTGAGGGCGCGGCCCAGGGTCACCCTGGCACCGGCGGCGGGGCTTGCGATGCTCACCCCGGGCGCCTCTGGCGCCACCACGGCGGCGACCTTGAAGCTCGAATCCGCCTCGCTCAGCACCTTGCCGTCTTTATCCAGCGCCCGGGCCTTGAGGGCGTGATTGCCCGCACCGGCGGCAGACCAGCTGGCACTCCAGGGAGAAGCCGTGGCGGTGGCGACCAGGGTGCCGTCGATGAGGTATTCCACCCGGGCGAGCGCCGTGACCGGGCCGCTCAGCGTCACCGCCAGGGCCACACTGGCCCCCTCGCTGACGCTGGCACCCACGGCGGGGGAGCCGATGGCGACGACCAGGGACGGTGGCGGCACCTCGCCACCATACAGCTTCCAGGCATCGGCCCAGACCACCCCCACCCCGGGGGCGTAGTGATAGGGGGACGCACCGCACCAGCCGGAGTAAGGGAATTCCTTGCATTCATAGAGGGCGCCTGCGTTGCTGACGATGTCGCCAGCCTTGTAGGCGGTGCCGGCCTGATAGGCGGGGTAAGCGGCCTGCGCCCAGGCAGGGACGGCCGCAAGGGCGACCAGCATGGCAAGCCTGCTGGGCCTCAAGATCTGTTGCATATTGTTATCTTCCTTGTTTTGTCTTGGCTTCAATGCCGGGAAAAGCGCAATCGCAACAGGGAACAAGGGAGCGACAACAGGCCATGGACGGGCCACAAACCCTCAAGTCACCCTGGGTAACCCCGCTGTCTGGCCCGGATGGGACAGATCGGAGGCTTTGCGTCCCGGCATCACTGCCGGTTTGCCCTTTGCCTGGGTTCCGTGAGGAACGGCTCGAGTATAGGAAGCAAGTGACCACTGCTCAATCTTTATTCTCGAAGGAAAATATGTGAATGCTGGCCGCCTCACACTTTTCGCTCCCACCTGATGACAAATAGATCATCAATATCAAACTGTTAGCCACGTCAAAAAATGGCAGATGGGCTCCTTTGTCTCCTCATAATGTGCGTTGGTTCACTGGTCAGAGCTGCCAGAAATGTGACAATGCGCGCCCTTGGCCACGATGCCAAGGCTATGGAAACACTGGCAAAAATAAAAAAAGGAATACCCATGAAAGGAACACCTACCCTGCTGTCGCTGGCCGTGGGGCTCGCGCTCGCGTCCCCGTCTCTCTACGCCGCCGGCTTCAGTTGCCCGGCCGACAGTGCCCTCACCCCCATCCCCGCCATCCAGGGCAGTGGCGACAAGAGCCCCCTCGTCCCGGACGATCAGTTCGAAAGCGCCCGGAGCGTCTCGGTCAAGGCGGTAGTCTCGGGTCTGGGGGAAAGCCTCAACAAGGGCTTCTACCTGCTGGATGTGCAGGGGGACGGCAACCCCGAGACGTCGGACGGCATTTTCGTCTACCTCAATGACAAGAACTTCGCCAGCAAGTACCCGGACATCCAGCCGGGCGCCCTGGTCTGTCTGGAGGCCAAGGTCGAGGAGTATTACGGCCACACCCAGCTCAAGCCCCTGTTTGACGGCAGCACGCCGCGCCTGACAACCCTGGCCCAGGGCGCCGCCCCGGCCGCCACGGCGCTGCGGGTACTGGAGGGGGAAACCCTGGCCCGGGCCCTGGAGCGTCACGAAGGGATGCGGGTACGCCTTGACGCCGACAGCGCCCTCAAGATCAGCCGCAACTTCAGCTACGACTATGCCGCCCGGCGCAACAACCTGGTGCTCGCTCACGGCGCCCCGCTGATGAAGCCGACCCAGCTCCATGTGGCGAGCAGCCCCGAGGCCGTGGCGCTGGCCGAGGCCAACGCCAGCAACCGCGTCTTCCTCGAGTCGGACTTCAAGGCGGGGGACGGCAAGCTCCCCTGGCTGCCCGCCTGGGAGCCGGAGCAGGGTTACCTGCGCATCGGCGATGCCCCGGTCAATCTGGAGGCCATGGTCGGCTACAGCTACAACGAGTACCGCCTGATCGTGCCCCGGGATCAGACCATCACCGCGGGGGATCTGCTGCGCACCAGCGACAACGATCGCCAGAGCGCCCCAGCCCGTCTGGATGGCACTGACCTTCGCATCGGCAGCTTCAACGTGCTCAACTACTTCACCAGCCACTCCAGCGTGGGGGGCGCCCTCAACGTGCTCTGCGCGGATCAGGCGGATGCGGACAGCGCCAAGGGCTGCAACCGCGGCGCCAAGAGCCTGGAGGAGTTCCAGTTGCAGCGCGCCAAGATCGTCAACGCCATCACCGAAATGGACGCCGACCTGCTCGGCCTGATGGAGATGGAGAACAACGGCTTTGACGAGCACGCCGCCCTCCACGATCTGGTGGAGAGCCTCAACGCCAGGCAGAAGGAGGCGAGCAAGCACTACGCCTTCGTCACCCTGCCCAAGGCCCTGCTCACGGAGGATCGCTTCTTTGGCGGCGACGCCATCATGGTGGCCATGATCTACCGCCCCGCCCTGCTCACCCCGAGCGGGGATGCCGACGTCATCCCCCTGCCCCAGCAGCGCTACACCACGGGCGGCGTCACCAAGAGCGCCGGTCAGCGGGACTCCCTGGTCCAGCGCTTCACCGTGGCGGGCAGCGACGCCCCCCTGACCCTGGTGGTCAACCACCTCAAGTCCAAGGGGTCGGGCTGCTATGAGAACGGGGATGGCAAGACGGAGCCTGCGGATCTGCAGGGCAAGTGCACCGAGTTTCGGGTGAGCGCCGCCAAGGTGCTGGGGGAGGCGGTGAGCAAGATACCGGGCCAGGTGCTGCTGGTGGGGGACTTCAACTCCTACGCCAAGGAGGATCCCATCCGGGTGCTGACCGACTATGCGCCGGTCGCGGGGGAGCGCCAGATCCGCTCCGCCTCCCACACCTACATCGGCGACAAGCCCTATGAGCAGATGGGCCAGACGGTGGCCAAGGGTTACGGCCTGGTGGATCTGAACGTCAAGTTCAACCAGGAGCAGGCCATCTCCTACAGCTACGAGGCCGAGCTCGGCACCCTGGACTACGCCCTCGCCAACCCTGCGCTGGCTGACAAGGTGGTGGCGGTGGCCGACTGGCACATCAACTCCTTCGAGAGCAACCTGTTCGAATATGGCAGCGCCTACACCGGCGATCTCATCAAGTCGGACAACCCCTTCAGCGCCTCGGACCACGACCCAGTCATCGTCGACCTCAAGCTCAAGGAAGCGAGCAAGGGGGGTGGCGGCGCCATGGGCGCCCTGCTGCTGGCCCTGTTGCCGCTCGCCTGGCGGCGTCGTCGCTAAGACGCGGCATCCTCGATGCCAGGTGCAAAGCCCGCGATGATCGCGGGCTTTTTTTGTGCCAAGGCCATTTGAAAAACAAATGCAAAAGGCCACATCATGGGATTAATAAATGCCCTGTTGCCCCGTCTCACCCCTTTCCCGGGGGGCTGGCACCCTGCCGACGGGGAAACCCGGTGCTGACACCAGGGGCCGGATAGCGTATCCCGCAGGCTGCCGAACGAGCCAACCGCCACGCGGCAGAGGATGGCATCGCGCAGCCCGCGCCGTGGCCATGGCGGCATCGGCGCCAATCCCCACCCTCGCCCCCGTCAGAGGCGGCCAGGACCGCTGATGCCCTCGCGGACAGGGTGAAGCGCCATTTGCCAGACAAATGCAAAGGGCGAGATCATGGGAAATCCAAATGACAGGCAAACAAAAAGGCCACCGCGATACGGTGGCCTTGGTGCTTTCTTGCGAAAGATGGTGGAGCTACGCGGGATCGAACCGCGGACCTCTTGCATGCCATGCAAGCGCTCTCCCAGCTGAGCTATAACCCCGATGTGTGTGAGTGACGCTGAATCACTCTGAATTTGGTGGAGCTACGCGGGATCGAACCGCGGACCTCTTGCATGCCATGCAAGCGCTCTCCCAGCTGAGCTATAACCCCAACTCACCTCGGCGCTACCAAAGTTATCTCTGGCAACGGAGGCGCATGATAGGCATCACCCGCTTTGCTGTCAACCCAAAATTCTCGCCCACTGGAGCGTTTAGTCAAAATTCAGGCAGTTAGCTGTTTTTACCGCCAACCTCGTCGCTATGTCGCTGTTTTACGTCGCAAATCCGCTTGAGGCCAAAATACGAAGGGCCCCCGTCAGGGAGCCCTTTTCATGCCATGGCCGATGTTTATTCAGCGGCCATGCGCGCTTCGATATACGCCAAAGCGCGGTCGATGCGGGCCAGTACCCGCTCATTGCCCACCAGCGCCATCACGGCATCGATGGCGGGGGAGAGATTACCCCAGACCGGTGACGGCAATGTGCGACGGCAAGCTTACTCGGCGGCCATGCGCGCTTCGATATACGCCAGGGCGCGATCGATACGGGCGAGGACACGCTCCTTGCCCACCAGCGCCATCACGGCGTCGATGGCGGGGAAGAGATTACCCCAGACCGGTGACGGCAATGTGCGGCGGCAAGCTTACTCGGCGGCCATACGCGCTTCGATATACGCCAGGGCGCGGTCGATACGAGCGAGGACCCGCTCCTTGCCCACCAGCGCCATCACGGCGTCGATGGCAGGAGGAAGAGATTACCCCAGACCGGTGACGGCAATGTGCGGCGGCAAGCTTACTCGGCGGCCATGCGCGCTTCGATATACGCCAGGGCGCGGTCGATACGGGCGAGGACCCGCTCCTTGCCCACCAGCGCCATCACGGCATCGATGGCAGGAGACTGGCCCAGACCGGTGACGGCCACACGCAGCGGCATACCGACCTTGCCCATGCCCTGACCCAGCTCGGCGGCGGTCGCTTCAATCAGCTCGTGCAGCGCCTCGGTGGTCCAGGTCTCCAGGGCCGCCAGCTTGGTCTTGGCCAGCGCCAGCGGCTCGGCAGCCACACCGCGCAGGTGCTTCTTGGCTGCCGCTTCGTCGATGGCCTCGTACTCTTCGAACAGGTAGCGGCTCTGGGCAGCCACCTCCACCAGGGTGTTGCAGCGCTCGGCCAGCAGGGTGACCACGTCGGCCAGCGCCGGGCCATTGCTGGTGTCGATCTTCTGGTGTCCCATGTGCCATGCCAGATGCTTGGCAACATAAGTCGGATCCAGGCTGCGCATGTAGTGGTTGTTCAGCCACAAGAGCTTGTCGGTGTTGAAGGCAGAGGCGGACTTGGAGATGGCATCCAGGCTGAACAGCTTGATCATCTCGTCGAGGGTGAAGATCTCCTGATCCCCGTGGGACCAGCCCAGACGCACCAGATAGTTCAGCAGCGCTTCCGGCAGGTAACCGTCGTCGCGGTACTGCATGACGGAGACGGCGCCGTGGCGCTTGGAGAGCTTGGCGCCGTCGTCACCCAGGATCATGGAGACGTGGGCAAACTCCGGCACCGGCGCGTTCAGCGCCTTGTAGATGTTGATCTGGCGCGGGGTGTTGTTGATGTGGTCTTCCCCACGCACCACGTGGGTGATCTCCATGTCCCAGTCATCGACCACCACGCAGAAGTTGTAGGTCGGCGCGCCGTCGGTACGGCGGATGATCAGATCGTCCAGCTCGGTGTTGGCGAACTCGATGCGGCCACGGACGTGGTCATCGAACACCACGGAGCCTTCGGTCGGGTTGCGGAAGCGAATGACGTGCGGTGCATCGGCCGGATGATCGTGGGCGCCATCCCGGCACTTGCCGTCATAGCGGGGCTTCTCGCCGTTGGCCATCTGGCCTTCGCGCAGCGCTTCCAGCCGCTCCTTGGAGCAGTAGCACTTGTAGGCGCGGCCGTCAGCCAGCATCTCGTCGATCAGTGCGTTGTAGCGATCGAAGCGCTTGGTCTGGTAGTAGGGGCCCTCATCCCAGTTCAGCTCCAGCCATTCCATGCCCTCAATGATGGCGTCGATGGCCTCCTGAGTGGAACGTTCCAGATCGGTATCCTCGATACGCAGCACAAACTCACCGCCCTGGTTCTTTGCAAACAACCAGGAATAGAGTGCGGTACGGGCACCGCCGACATGCAAAAAGCCGGTCGGGCTGGGAGCAAAACGGGTTTTGACTTTCATCTTTAAGCCTTGTGTAGAGGGCCTTGGGCCAATTCGTTAAAAAAACCGTCGCATTTTAGCACCGACAATGACGGATGGGAAAACCATGGCGAGGCAGAGGGGAAAATAGGGTCTATTCCCGCAAAAACCGCTGTTTTAGAGTGATGTCTCAGAATTTTCCCTTTTTTCCCGCTTAGCTAGGCGAGGTCGCTGGAGAGATCTCCCGCACAGCCGATACTTCAGTCACCCCGTCAACGAACCCTCAACGATACAAGGAACGCGCGATGCAGTTTCGTTCTATCCAGAATCGTATCCTGGTACTGGCCGGTGTCGCCATGACCACGGCCCTGGTCATCCTGATCCTGCTCAACCAGTATTCAGGCCGGCAGACCCAGCAGCTCACCATCGACTCCAGTCGCGCCGCCCTGCAACAGGAGGCGTGGCAGAAGGTGAGTGCCAACGCCCGTGCCGAGGCCGCCACCATCACCCAGCTGCTGCAAAAGGGGCTCTCCTACACCCAGCAGATGGCCAGCGTCTTCGCCCGCCAGCAGGAGGGCAAGCTGCCGCTGGATCGCCAGCAAGCCACCGACCTGCTCAAGGCCCAGCTTGCCCTGGAGCCTCAGCTCTATGGCGCCTTCGCGGGCTTCGAGCCCAACGGCTTCGACGGCCAGGACGAAAGCTTCGCGGGACAGGCAGCCCTTGGCAGTGACGACAAGGGGCGCTTCGTTCCCTATTTCTATCGCGACAAGGATCAGATCGGCAGCGATCTGCTGCTCTCCATCGAGAAGAGCGATCCGGACGAGTTCGGCAACCCGGCCAACGACTACTACGCCTGCCCGAAACGGGAGGGGCGCCCCTGCCTCATCGACCCCTTCAAGGTGGACATCAACGGCCAGCAGGTGCTGGTGAGCACCATCACCACCCCCATCCTTGTGGATGGCCGGTTCAAGGGCATCGCCGCGCTGGATTTGGCGGTGGACTCCATCAGCCGTCAGGCCCAGTCTCTCAATAGCAACATCTATGACGGCAAGGGGGAGACCCTGATCGTCAGCGCCGCCGGCGTCATCACCGGTACCAGCGGCGACGCCAGCCTGCTCGGCAGCCGCGCCGACAAGGTGCTCGGCAACGGCTGGCAGCAGTACCTCAAACCGGACGTGCAGCGCCAGGAGCTCGACGATGCGTTTCGCATCTCGGTGCCCATCGCGGTGCCCGGCATGGCCCGCAACTGGGCCATCATCGTCACCCTGCCCTACAAGGTGGTGCTGGCGGGAGCGGACGAGCTGGCACGCCAGCTCACCGACATGAACCGCGCCGCCATGACCCAGCAGCTCATCGGTGCCCTCATCGTACTGGCGCTGGCCCTTGGCACCATGCTGGTCATTGCCCGCAGCATCACGGGCCCCATCCGCCAGATGGTCAGCCTGGTGGATGACATCGCCGACGGCGACGGAGATCTCACCAAGCGTCTGGAGAGCCGCTCCCGGGACGAGCTAGGGGCCCTGGCCCGGGGCATCAATCGCTTCATCGACAAGCTGCAGGCCCTGCTCGGGGATGTGCAGAAGACCGCGAGCGAGGTCCATCGCCACGCCGGGGATACCGATCGCATCGCCGGCCAGACCGACAGCAACCTGCAGCATCACCAGGCGGAAATGGAGCAGATGCTGACCGCGGTACAGGAGATGTCCTATGTCAGCCAGGAGGTGGCCACCCACGCCAACAACACCGCCGACTCCGCCAAGCAGGCCCAGAGCGCGGCGGACGAGGGCAAGGTACGCTTCCAGCGGGTGATCCACTCCATGCACAAGGTGGCCGCCGAGGCGGGCAAGGGCGCCGAGGTGGTGGAAGGGCTGGCGCACGACAGCGAGCAGATCACCAGCATCCTCACCGTCATCCAGGGGATCGCCGATCAGACCAACCTGCTGGCGCTCAACGCCGCCATCGAGGCGGCCCGGGCCGGCGAGCAGGGGCGCGGTTTTGCGGTGGTGGCCGACGAGGTGCGCAAGCTGGCGGGCAACACCCAGCAGGCGGTGCAGAATACCCAGGAGCTGATCGACAAGATCCGCCACAGCTCCACCAACGCGGTCAATGCCATCCAGCAGAGCCAGCAGCTGACCCATCAGGCGGTGGGGGAAGCGGATCAGGCGGAGGCGGCCCTCGGCAGCATCTTCCAGGCCATCGCCACCATCAACGACATGACCTACCAAATCGCCTCCGCCGCCGAGGAGCAGAGCTCGGTTTCCGAGACTGTCTCCGGCAATCTGTCAAAAACCAGCGCACTGGCCAACGACATCGCCAGGGACGCCACCAGCACGGCCAACGCCAGTCAGGCCTTGCGTCAGGCGGCGGAACGTTTGCAGCAATTGTTGGGTCAGTTTCGTCTCAGCTGATAATTTTCATGCTCCGGACTCTCCCCCTCGGGGACGAGTCCGTTTACCATAGGCGGCATATTTGCCTGATGGCAGGCAATGTAGTGAGAGGTAAATGCCGTGCCCACCCCGGACCGTCGCCCACGTGGCCATAACAGACGAGCCCAGCAGCGTCGCCAAGACGAATCACAAGGAACCCTGCTCCAACGTATCAACGCGGCTACCCTGCCCCTGCGCCAGCGTCTCGGCCAGGGCATGAGTGGCCTGGGTCAGCGCAACAAGGAGCCGAAGGCGGCCTCGTTCAAGCTGGCAAGCCCCCTGCCCCGCAAACACACCATAGGGTTGCTGGTGCTGATCCCGCTCTGGCTGCTGGTGCTGGCCTGGGAGCCCGCCCCCGCCGCCCCGACCACGGCGCCATCAGGCTCTCTGGCTGTGCCCCTGGCCGTGCCGGCCCAGGCCCTGACCGTCGGCAACGCCGGTGAGCCCCAGGCCGCCAAGCCCGTCGAGGAGAAAGTGGATGGCACCTGGTTGCAGCACGACGTGCAGGCCGGTGAAACCCTCTACTCCATCTTCCGCAAGTTCGAGCTACCGGGGGCCGAGCTCAGCCGGCTCATCGCCATCGAAGGGCCGGACAGGCCGCTGACCCGGCTGCAGTCGGGCAAGTCGGTGTTCATCCTGGTGGACACCAGCCGCCGCATCCAGCGGGTCGAGGTCCGCTCTCTCGGTCAGGTCAGCTACCGCTACGACCGCCAGGGGGAAGGGTTCGCCCTCAAGGAATAAGGGGGCTCGACCACCCCCTTATGCAGACGGGAGGCCATGGCCTCCCGTTTTTTTTGATGTGAAGCATGAAACAAGCTGCTGACTTCACAATACTTTTAGCTCGCTCAAAAAATGAAAAGTGCCAAATTGACAAGGGATCGGGCTCCAGTACAATCGGTCAGGCTTTAGACAGGGATTGTGCTACATGCTACTGGGACAAAGAGACGTGGTCAGTCATGCTTCAACCCCTGACTTCCAGGCAAATGCTGCCCAACCAGGCTTAGTTTCATTTTGTTATAGATAGGACTTACCACATGTCTGACATTCGCACCGGCCAAGTAAAATGGTTCAACGAAACCAAGGGTTTTGGCTTCATCGAGCAATCCCAGGGACCGGACGTTTTCGTTCACTTCTCCTCCATCCAGAGCGCAGGTTTCAAGACCCTGGCTGAAGGTCAAAAAGTCCAGTTCACTGTGACCCAGGGCAAAAAAGGCCCTCAGGCCGAGAACGTCACCGTTATCTGAGCCAGCGCCAGTGAACCCGTAGGAGGAGCCATCGCCCCTCCTATTTTTTTGCCCGCGATTTCCCCTCCCCGATCGGCAGAGCTCTTGCCGGGCTTGCCATCCCCACCTGCAAGCCGTTTATGGCCGCCACAGCCGCTATAAATCAAAATGATGAGTTTTGGGTAAATGCCCCGGTTTTAACTTATAGCGAGCCACTGTCTGTCATTCAGGCCCTGCCAAGCCTGTTAGCCGACCGCAAAGGGTTGTGCCCGATCTCCGGGAGGCTATTAGCAAGCAATACATCTTGGTCTTATGACTTGGGATGTGCGGGGAAGAGAGAAATCAGGCAAACGCCGGATACGACAAATCATCGCGGCGCGATGTGATGGGCAATTCAAAGGGATTATGAGGACGTCGAAGAGAGATTGGAGCGGGAAACGAGACTCGAACTCGCGACCCCGACCTTGGCAAGGTCGTGCTCTACCAACTGAGCTATTCCCGC